>DNFL01000114.1 GCA_003486945.1 Hyphomonas sp.
GGAATTTGAGCAACTCTGCGCCGTTTCTCTCGTGACCCAGACACACGCAATCCTGATGCGCGATGTTCTCGAACTCACGCCTCACGCCGCTATCGGATTGTCACTCGGTGAAAGCAATGCGCTTTTCGCATTCGGTTTCTGGAAGGATATGGGCGGTCTGCTGGACGACATCGAATCTGCGGCCATGTACGAGCGCCACCTCGGCGGCACATTCGAAACGGCCAAAGATGCCTGGGGCCCGAACGTACCCTCCGACTGGACGAACTGGCGCGTGCGGGCACCCATAGACCGTGTACGCACAGAAGTCCGCCAGGCTCCCAATGTCGAGATCACGATCATCTATACTGACGATGATTGCATGATCGGCGGCCCCGCCGATGCTTGCCGCGCCGTCTGCCAGCGCCTTGGCAATGGCGCCGGAACCCTGATGCATCAGCACCTGATCGTGCACGCCAACGCGATGGAACCCTTTGCAGACAAATGGCGAGAGCTTCACTCGCGCCCCGTCTCACGAGTTCCCGGCATCCGCCTTTATGCGAATGCCGTCAACGCCGCCTACACGCCCACAAAGGCCCGCGTTGCAGATATGCTCACCCGGCAAGCCGTCGCCACAGTCGATTTCCCAGCGACGGTGCGTCAGGCATGGGAGGACGGCGTACGCACCTTTGTCGAACTTGGCCCCCGCGATACGCTCACCCAGAGCATCCGTCAGGTACTCGCTGGCAAGCCGCACAACGCAATCGCAGTTGACCGCGTGGAAACGGCTGAACTCTCACAGATCGCAGAACTCACGGCGACCTTGTTTGCTCTCGGCTATCCCGTGCGCATCGAACGGATCGCCGCACGCATGGATGAGGCGCGCGCCAATCCGTGGCACACGGCGCAGCCCTATCGTATCAGCCGTCCTGCACACTCTGCCCGACCAGTCCTCCCTGTACGGACGAGCGCTGAAACCGGCCTTCCTCGCGCCCCCGGCCTGCCGCCGCCGGCCTACGCACCGGCCATAGCGGAAACGCCTGCAAAAGGCCCGCAGCCCTTCCCTCCCCCGCCTGGCGGATCTCCGGCCCGAAAGGCGCCGGCCCCTGTTGCTGTCCTTTCGGGAACTCAATCCCTGCTGAAGTACAACCCTGCAGGCAAATCCTGGGACAGGCCTGAAGTTGAAGCCTCCGCCCGCGGACCAATGTCCGCTTTCTTCGGTGACGCATACGCCGCGCAGGACCAGTATGCCCGCAATGTTCGCTTGCCGGCATCGCCACTCCTGCTCGTCGACCGGATCACCGGCATTGATGCAGAGCCAATCACGGAAGGCGCCGGCCGCATCTGGACCGAAACGGATTTGAAAACCGGTGACTGGTTCCTTCAGAACGGCCGCGTCCGCCCCGGACCGCTGATCGAGTGCGGACAGGCCGATCTCACGCTCATCGGCTGGATGGGCGCAGACCTGAAGAACAAGGGCGAACGTGTCTACCGCCTTCTCGGCTGCGAGATCACCTTCCATGAAGGCGGACTGCCCGAGGCTGGTGACACACTCCGATTCCAAATCGAAATCACGCAGCATGCGACCTTTGCCGGCGTGAGAATGTTCTTCTTCCAGTATGACTGCACAACCGGCGGGCGCCCCACATTCTCTGTTCGTCAGGGACAGGCAGGCTTCTTCACCGATGAAGAACTCGCAAACGGCAAGGGCGTCGCCTGGGATGCCGCCTCGTCCCCGCCGCCCACGGCGAACGCCGCTGCAATCGACATTGCGCGGGCAAGCCGCAAGCGCGCATTCTCCGCGGCAGACATCGCTGCCTTCCGGCGCGGTGATGCCTATGCCTGCTTCGGCGAAGGTTTTGAACTCTGCGCCGCTCAATCCTTCCCAGCGCATCTGCCAGACGGCAAGCTCGCCTTTTTCGACAGTGTCGATGCCTTCGATCCCGGCGGCGGCCCGTGGAAGCGCGGATACCTTCGCGCCCGCGCCCGCGTTCCAAAGGATGCGTGGTTCTATGACGGTCACTTCCACAACGATCCCTGCATGCCCGGCACGCTGATGGCGGAGGCAGCGGTTCAGGCGCTCGAATTCCATGCTGCCGCACTCGGCATGACGCAGGAACGAGACGGGTATGTGTTCGAACCCGTTCCGGGCGAAACCGCGAAGTTCATCTGCCGGGGTCAGGTCATTCCGGATACGGATCATGACGTGACGTATGAAGTGTTCATCGATGAAATCATCGACGGTGAAACACCAAAAATCTTCGGCGCGCTGCTGGCCCGCTCCGATGGACGCAAGGTATTCTACTGTCCGCGCTTCGGCATCCGCCTGCGCCGGAAATGGGCGACGCCCCGGGTATCTGCCTCAACACTGCGCGTCGGGCCTCAGGGTGAAAGCTACGGCGATCAGGATGCATTGCTGGAATGTGCGAACGGTGCCCCTTCGCGCGCGTTTGGCGAAATGTATGCGCGCTTCGACCGTGAAGGCCGCGTCCCGCGCCTGCCGCAGCCGCCTTATCACGTCATGTCGCGTGTCACCAAAGTCTCCACCCGGCCGGGTACGCGCCAGACCGGCGCCTACATCCGCGCGGAATACGACATCCCGCCGGACGCGTGGTATTTCGCCGACAACCGCTCCGGCGCCATGCCCTTCGCCGTGCTGAACGAAATCGTGCTGCAGCCTTGTGGCTGGCTCGCCAGCCATTGCGGCTTTGCGCTGGAAGGCGGCGACCGGTTCCGCAACCTTGAAGGAGACGGCCGCGTCCTGCGCTCTGTCACGCCGAGGGACGGAACCATCATCGTCGATACGACCCTCTCGAGCTTCTCCAAGGTCGGACCGATGACCATCGTGGCTTTCGACGTTGCAGCAAAACTCGCAAGCGGCGAACCCGTGATGGAACTCGCAACTCGCTTCGGCTTCTTCCCGGCGGCTGCCCTTGTCCGCCAGGCGGGTCTTGCCGCGACTGCAGACGACAAGGCCTGGCTCACGCTTCCGCCTTCGCTGAATGATATCTCTCCAGAAGACGCACGTCTTGCGTCCGGTCAGCTCGCTATGCTTGACCGTGCAGACTACTTCGATCCGACCGGCGGCAGCGCAGGCCTCGGCCTCATTCGTGGCCGGCAGGCCGTTGATCCGTATGCGTGGTATTTCAAGGCGCACTTCTTTAACGATCCGGTCCAGCCCGGCTCACTCGGTCTCGACGCCCTCGAACAACTCCTTATGCGTGCGGTCATTCTCAAAGCAGGCCCCGAAGCCCTCAAAGGCGCCGTTGCCGAAACACCTGCTAATGGAGAGCGCGTGAAATGGTCCTATCGCGGGCAGGTCACGCCGGAAAAGAAAGAAGTCACAACGGTTATCGAACTTCTCAGCCTTGAACGCACTGTAAATCGTCTTGTCGCCACAGCCCGCGGATCGCTCTGGTGCGACGGTCTGCGTATCTACGAAGCAAACCCGATCTCGCTCGCGTTCCGCTTCCCTGGCTAGCTGGCCCTGCGCGCAAGGCTCAGCGCCAACTCGCCCGCCTGATGCGCCCAGACATCGAAGGACTTTCCGAACGCGTGCAAGCGCCCCTGAGCGCCGCCGCCATACATCGCTGCTGGAATCTGTATGCTCTTAGGACCAGCCCGAAACCCTTCTCCAGTCGCTTTCAGGACCGCTTCCTTCACCGTCCACATCCGGAAAAAGTTCTTCAGCGCTGCTTCGCCCGCAAGCGCTTCCAGAAACGCCGATCGCTCGTCATCGCCGCACACCATGCCGAGCATGGCTTTCCAATCGATCTCGCGGACAATCTCAACATCAGCGCCGATCATTGAAGGTGCAGGGTCTGCTGCCACGAACGTCCATAGCCCTTTGTTGGACACAGACACCGCAAATCCTTGCGGCTCGATCAGCAACGGCGCGCCGTTTTCATTTGCCGCAAGCTGAACCGTGACGGGATCGTACGTCAGCAACGCCCCGATCAGCTCCCGGCGCAGGACAAGCGACCTCTCGAGTTCATCTCGCCGGGCATCACTCTTAAGCCGCGCCAAGCGCTCCCGTTCAGCCGGCGTGAGGACGCCGGCCAACTCCCGGCCTGGCGCCGCCTCAGCAACGCCAAGCGCGCATCCCGGATAGCCGACAAGGCCCGCCGGTTCGAAAGGATCAGTCCAGATCGTCATGATCTCTATTTGAAACCGGTTCGGCGTGCGGGAACAGTATCAATTCAGTGCAAGACAAACTTCGCCCAAAGTGCATTCGGGGGAATTGCCGGAGAATTACTCGCCTTCAGCGGGAGTATAGTTGAGTTCCACTTGGACGCCCTCTCTCAAATATGCGCCTCGCAAGACATCAGCATCCTCAATAGGCCCGCAAAATCCGGCTGATTTGCACCCTGCGGCATCGTGAGGCGCAGCGACTTACGCCTCGCTGGGGCGAAGTATTGCCGCTCCTGTTCTATTATGGCTTTACTTGAACGGGGCCGGGGGCGCCCCACCCTGCCGCGCTGCGCCGGCGCCTCGCCCCGGAAGGGACCACGCATGAGCTTCGATCCGCCTCCGACGCATGTCGCGGTCACGAAGACTGTGCGCCGGTTCCGTGCGGCGAACGGCGATGGTCTGGGTTTCTTTCCGTTCGGACTCCTGCCTGTCATCGGCCTCGCTCTGCTCCTGCTCGTCGGATGGACTGCGCTAGCGCCGAGCAGTATCGAGCGCACGGCGCTTCAGACTGCGCAGCGCGTCGTCGATGACGCAGGCGCGACCTGGGCAAGAGTTGAAGCGTCCGGCCAGTGGATCACCGTCACAGGCAATCCGCCGACTCCAGAGGCGGGTCAGCGCCTTACCAAGGCAATTCGTCAGGCAAAAGCGCCCACTTGGCTCGGGTCTGCACGGCCGGTCACGCAAGTCACCGCCAGGTTCGGTCCTGAAACACCCGGTGCGGGCAGTCTGGCAGCGGGCGCCCCTCAATCCGGCTCGGCCCCGGAATATCTCTACCGCTTGTCAGGCTCGACACTCACCCTCGACGGGCGCATGCCGGACATCGCAACCCGCGATGCTGTCATCGACGCGGCAAATGACAATCGGCCGACGCATATCGAAGAGGTCATCAGCAATCTCGAGCCGCTCGGAACAGCAACACCGTCCGGCTTCCCGGAAATG
>DNFL01000334.1:0-1842 GCA_003486945.1 Hyphomonas sp.
GCCACGATCATGACCGACCCGGAACTGGCTGATGCGACCTATATCGAGCCTATCCTGCCGGAGATCGTCGAAAAAATCATCGCCATCGAAAAGCCGGACGCCCTGCTGCCGACAATGGGCGGCCAGACGGCGCTGAACTGCGCGCTCGACCTGCACCATGCCGGTATCCTCGAGAAGCACGGCGTGGAGCTCATCGGCGCGAAGGCGGAAGCCATCGAAAAAGCCGAAGACCGCAAGCTGTTCCGCGAAGCGATGGACCGTATCGGCCTCGAGAACCCGCGCGCGGCGATCATCGCCTCACCCGAAATCCGGGACGAGAACGGCAAGATCAAATCCTATGACCGGCTGACTGGTCTGAAGATGGCAATGGACGCGCTGGAGACAGTCGGCCTGCCCGCCATCATCCGCCCGGCCTTCACACTTGGCGGCACGGGCGGCGGCATCGCTTACAATGTTGAGCAGTACGAAGAGATCTGCCGCTCCGGCCTTGCCGCTTCGCCGAATGCGCAGATCCTCGTTGATGAGAGCCTGCTTGGCTGGAAAGAATTCGAGATGGAAGTCGTCCGCGATACAGCGGACAATTGCATTATCATCTGCTCCATCGAGAACATCGATCCGATGGGCGTGCACACGGGCGACTCCATCACGGTGGCGCCGGCTCTGACGCTGACGGACAAAGAGTATCAGGTGATGCGCAACGCCTCGATCGCGGTGCTGCGCGAGATCGGCGTGGAGACCGGTGGCTCGAACGTGCAGTTCGCCGTGAACCCGAAGGATGGCCGCCTTGTCGTTATCGAGATGAACCCGCGCGTGTCGCGCTCTTCGGCGCTAGCGTCGAAGGCGACGGGCTTCCCGATTGCAAAGGTCGCCGCGAAACTTGCCGTCGGCTACACGCTCGACGAGCTCGACAATGATATTACTGGCGTAACCCCGGCCTCATTCGAGCCGACGATTGATTATGTCGTCACCAAGATCCCGCGCTTCGCTTTCGAAAAGTACAAAGGCGCGGAGCCTGTACTGACAACCGCGATGAAATCCGTGGGCGAGGCGATGGCGATTGGCCGCTCGTTTCAGGAGAGCCTGCAGAAGGCGCTTTGCTCGCTGGAGACAGGGCTGTCTGGCCTCGATGAGATGGCCTTCGAAAGTCTTGATCAACTGCGCCAGGCGCTGGGCATCCAATCGCCTGACCGGCTGCGCGTCATTGCTCAGGCCTTCCGGTTCGGGGTCAGCGTTGAAGAAGTAAATGCAGTCACCTCATTCGATCCCTGGTTCCTGCGCCAGATCGAGGACCTCGTCCGTACGGAGGGCCGGATAAAGTTGGAAGGCCTGCCGAAATCGGCCGCCGGAATGACGGAGCTGAAAGCAAAAGGGTTTTCCGACATGCGCCTCGGAGAACTGACCAGCCAGACCGAAGGATGGATCCGCGGCTATCGCCATTCGCTCGGCGTGCGCCCGGTCTACAAGCGGATTGATACGTGTGCGGCAGAGTTTGCGGCGAAGACGCCGTATCTCTATTCGACCTATGAACATGCCCCGTTCGGAAAGACCGTACCGGAGTGCGAAGCCCTGCCCTCGACCCGCCAGAAGGCGATGATCCTTGGCGGCGGCCCGAACCGGATCGGCCAAGGTATCGAGTTTGATTATTGCTGCTGCCACGCGGCCTTCGCGATGGAAGATCTCGGCATCGAGTCGATCATGGTCAACTGCAACCCGGAGACGGTCTCGACCGACTACGACACGTCGGACCGCCTCTACTTCGAGCCGCTCACGCTCGAGGACGTGCTCGCGATCTGCGACCGCGAGAAGCCGTGGGGCATCATCGTCCAGTTCGGCGGCCAGACG
>DNFL01000334.1:1940-9465 GCA_003486945.1 Hyphomonas sp.
TCATGGTCAACTGCAACCCGGAGACCGTCAGCACCGACTACGACACCAGCGACCGGCTTTATTTCGAGCCGCTGACCACCGAACATGTGCTCGAGATCATTCACAAAGAACAGACGGCGGGCGAATTGCTTGGCCTGATCGTCCAGTTCGGCGGGCAGACGCCGCTGAAGCTCGCTGGACCGCTGCACAAGGAAAAGGTTCCGATCCTCGGCACGACGCCGGAATCGATCGACCTTGCCGAGGACCGCGAACAATTTGCCCGCCTGCTCGACGAATTGAATATCCAGCAGGCGCCGTCGCGCACAGCGCGCAGCGTCGAGGAAGCAGAAGTGAAGGCAAACGAGATCGGCTATCCGGTCATGCTGCGCCCATCCTTCGTGCTGGGTGGCCGCGCGATGGAAATCGCCCGCAACGATGAAGACCTCCGCAAATTCGCTGCCGAAGCATTGCAGGTTTCCGGCGACGCCTCGCTGTTCATCGACCGCTACCTAGCCGATGCCATCGAAGTGGATGTCGACGCGATCTGCGACGGGCACGATGTGCACGTTGCGGGCATCATGGAACATATCGAAGAGGCTGGCGTCCATTCCGGGGACTCCGCCTGCGCCCTGCCGCCGTTCACTCTGTCGCCTGCCCTGCAGGGCCGCCTTGCCAAGCAGACCATCGCGCTCGCCCGCGCGCTGAATGTCCGGGGACTGATCAATATCCAATTCGCGGTGAAGGGCGAGGAAATCTATGTCCTCGAAGCCAACCCGCGCGCCAGCCGCACTGTTCCGTTCGTTGCCAAGGCCGTCGGCGCGCCGATCGCAGCGATCGCCGCCAAAGTGATGGCCGGCCGGCCGCTCACCGACTTTGACCTGCGCCACGCCAATCCGCGCCGCATCGCCATCAAGGAAGCCGTGTTCCCGTTCGCCCGTTTCCCGGGCGTCGATCCGCAGCTTGGCCCCGAAATGCGCTCGACCGGTGAGGTCATGGGCTGGGACGATGATTTCGGCATGGCCTTCCTCAAGAGCCAGCTCGGCGGCGGCATCCGCCTGCCGACCGAAGGCACGGTGTTCATCTCTGTCCGCGACAGCGACAAGCCCGGCGCCGTGGAAGCGGCCCGCAACCTGGTCGATATGGGCTTCACCATCCTCGCCACCAGTGGCACCGCGACCCACCTGGAAGCCTGCGGCATCCCCGTGAAGCGGGTGAACAAGGTGCTCGAGGGCCAGCCGCACATTGTCGATGCAATGATTAACGGCGATGTCCAGCTGGTGTTCAACACCACCGAAGGCGCCGCTTCGCTAGCCGACTCCGGCTCCATCCGCCGGACGGCAGTGGCGAGAAAAATCCCTTATTTCACAACGCTTGCGGCCTCGATTGCCTCTGTTCAGGCCATCGCCAGCCAGAAAACACAGGAAATCTCCGTCCGCGCCTTGCAAAGCGCCTGAGCCTGCCCCACTTGACGCGTTTGTTTTTTGGCAACACGCTTTTCGCCGCTCAAGATGAGGGAAACTCACGATGGAACGCATCCCGATGACTGCCGAAGGCCATGCTGCCCTTCAGGCCGAACTCAAAGTGCTGAAATCCGTGGAACGCCCGAATATCATCGCGGCGATTTCCGAGGCGCGCTCGCATGGTGACCTGTCGGAGAACGCGGAATATCACGCCGCCAAGGAGAAGCAGAGCTTCATCGAGGGCCGTATCAACGAGCTCGACGACAAGCTCGCGCGCGCCGACATCATCGATGTCAGCAAGCTGAGCGGCAAGAAGATCCGCTTCGGCGCGACCGTGACCATCATCGATGTCGATTCGGAAGAGAAGTTCACCTACAAGATTGTCGGTGAAGACGAAGCCGATGTGAAACAGGGCAAGATCTCTGTCACCTCGCCCATCGCCCGCGCCATGATCGGCAAGGAAGAAGGCGACGAGGCGGAAGTCTCTGCGCCTTCGGGCGCGCGTGCCTATGAGGTTGCCAAAGTCGTTTACAAGTAAGGGGCCGCGTCATGGGCTCACTCTCGGGATCGCTCGGGCCTTCCGTCTGGGCGGTATCGGATGGCCGCGCCGGCAATGCGGCGCAGGTGCGTGCGCTGGTCTCGGCGCTGGGTGAGCCCGGCCGGTGGATGCGCATCGCGCACATTGCCGGCGAAGCGCATCGGGCAGACCCGATTGTGCTGACCCCCGGGGCGCCGTGGACCTGGTTTCCCGCCGATCAGTGGGTTGCACCGCTGCAATCCCTGCCGAAAGCCCAGCGCGCGCAGTTGACGCCGCCCTGGCCGACGCTTTGGATTGCTGCTGGCCGGCGCTCGGCGCCGTTCACGAAACTCGTCCGAGAACAGTCGAAGGGCCAGACCTTCACGGTGCAGATTCTCGATCCCTACATCGACCCGTCGAACTTCGATCTCGTCGTCACGCCGGAACATGACGGGCTGGCAGGCGAGAATATCGTGACCACGGTTGGCTCGCCCGCCTATTTCTCGCCGGACCGGATGGAGGAGGCGGGCCAGCTGTTTGCTCCGCTGGCGGATGACACGAACCGCAGCGCGGTTGTCATTCTTGGCGGGCACTCGAAGACGCACAGGTTCACACCCGCCGCCGCCGCCAAACTCGAAGCGCAGCTGCGGGACCTCTCGAGGCAAGGATGGCGCCTGCGCATCACGGTGTCACGCCGAACGCCTGTCGAGATCATCGCGCAATTCCGCAAGATGGCGGACGAAACAGGCAATCTCTTCTGGTCTGGCGCGCAGGATGGCCCGAACCCCTATCTCGCCTGGCTGATGTTTTCCAAGGCCGCGCTGGTGACCGAAGACAGCGCCAATATGCTCTCCGAAGCGGCCTGGCACAGCCTGCCGGTGCATATCGTGCCGCTCGAAGGCAAGGCCGAGAAGTTCGACCGGCTGCACGAAACACTGATCGCGCGCGGCGCAGCGCGGCGCTTCACGGGCAGCATCGATCAGTGGACGTACGAACCGCTGCGCGAAGCAGACCGGGTTGCCGATCTGATCGTGGAGAAACTGCTGGAACGCCATCCGGCCCCGGCTTTCGGCAGCGGTTTCGTCATGCCGAGCTGGATGGACTGAGCTCGCTCAGGCCAACGCCACGCGTTCATCCGCCGGCAAGGCCCGCGCGATGAAGCCGCCGCCAAGGATGCGGGTGGAACCGTCCGGATCGTAGAGCACGGCGGCCTGTCCGCGCGCAACGCCCTCTTCCGGCGCATCAAAGAACACCGCCGGCACGCCGTCCTCCAGGCCAAGGCGGCCCGGCACGGGCGGGCGGGTAGACCGCACACGGATCAATACGCGCGCGCTTTTTGCGGCGGCGTCTTCAAGGCGCCCTTCCCCAAGCCAGTTCAGTTCTTCCAGCAACAGGCCGCGCGTCATCAGCGCTTCGCGCGGGCCAACCAGGACACGGCGTTTCGGGGCATCGATCTTGACCACGAACAGCGGATCTCCGGTCGCAACGCCGAGCCCGCGACGCTGGCCGATGGTGTAGTGGATCACGCCTTCATGCTCGCCCAGCACGCGGCCATCGAGATGCACGATCTCGCCTGCGCGGCCCGAACCGGGGCGCAGTTTCTCGACAACTTTCGCATACGAGCCTTCCGGCACGAAGCAGATATCCTGGCTGTCCGGCTTCGCCGCGACCGGCAGGTCGAACTTCTCTGCCAACGCGCGAACCTCCGTCTTCGGAAGATCGCCGAGCGGAAAGCGCAGATAGTCCAGCTGTTCGCGCGTGGTGGCGAACAGGAAGTAAGACTGATCGCGGCTCGCATCGCGTGCGCGGTGCAGCTCCGGCCCGTCCGGGCCATCCGTGCGCCGGATGTAATGGCCGGTCGCAAGACAATCGGCGCCGAGCTCCTTCGCGGTGCGCAGGAGGTCCGAGAATTTGACCGTTTGGTTGCAGCGGATACAGGGGATCGGAGTCGAACCGGCAAGATAGGTGTCGGCGAAATCCTCCATCACCTGCTCGCGAAAGCGGCTCTCGTAGTCCAGAACATAGTGCGGAATTCCGATACGGTCGGCCACATTGCGGGCGTCGTGAATGTCCTGCCCGGCGCAGCAGGCGCCTTTCTTCTCGATGGCGGCGCCATGATCATAGAGCTGCAGCGTGATGCCGATGACATCATAGCCCTCGGCCTTCAGCATCGCAGCGACCACGGAGGAATCCACGCCGCCCGACATGGCAGCCACAACCCGCGTCTGATGGGGAGGCCTCGCAAATCCAAGCGAGTTCAGGCGGCCCTCGGGCCACGAAGTATCAATCGTCATCTTCTCTCACTCCCACCGGGTTCAAGGCCCGGAGCAGCTGGTTGAAGGCGGCATATAAGGGAAAAGCCCCGCGAATGCGAGGGGCAGGTTCAGGCGGCCGTTATCGCCCGGGCGTTGGCCGTGCCGGCGGCGACCCAGCCGAAGCGCAGGTCGCTGGAGGGCTCCAGCCGGTCGGTGAGGCCGTAGAGCGCTTCGCCTTCGGCAAGCAGGATGGTGCCGCCTGCGGAGAGCTGGTTGGCAAGGCTTTCGGCGAGGCGCACGCGCGCTGGCCGGGCCATCCCGGATAGCACATTGCGGCAGAGGATGATTTCGAACTTGCCAAGGCCGCCGGCGGGTTCGATCAGGTTGTGCGTGCGGAAGCTGACGCGCGAGCGCAGGGCTTCGGAGGCTTGCCAGTCGCCCGAGTCGAGACGGGTGAAATGCTGCAGCAGGCGCTGGATCGGCAGGCCGCGCTGAACTTCGTAGTGGCCGTAGGTGCCGAGGCGGCCCTTCTCGGTCGCCTGTTTGCAGATGTCGGTCGAGAGGATTTCGATCTTGGCGCCCGGCAGTGGATCGTCCTCGAGCAGCATGGCGAGGGAGTAGGCCTCCTGCCCCGTGCTGCCACCCGCACACCAGATGCGGACACGGCCCGAAGGCGAGGCGGCGAGCGCGTTCGCCAGCTTCGTGCGCATCAGGAATTCGAGCGATCCGCGATCACGGAAGAACCAGGTGTCGCGCGACAGGAGCGCAGCGGCGACCTCGGCGCGGAACACGGGGTTCTGGCGGGACTCGAGGCAGTGGACGAGATCGTCGAGCGTGCCGAAGCCTTCGCGGCGCGCGATGCCGGCGAGGCGCGCTTCCATCAGATAGGCTTTCGAGGGCGCAATCGACTGGCCTGTCGTGCTCAGGGCGAGGTCGGCAAGCGCGTTGAATACTGTGTCCTGCATTTCCTGCTCCGCTTCGGGATGCTCCGCAGCCCGATCGTTACCAATACGTGCCCCGATCTTAAGAAAGACTTCAGATCAGGCCGACTTCCGCAAACTTGCTCTCGAGAATGTCGGCATCGAAGGGCTTCATGATGAATTCGTCCGCGCCCGACCGGATGGCTTCCTGGATGTGCTCGGCATCGTTCTCGATGGAGCAGAACACCACGCGCGGAACCTTGCCGCCTTCTTCCCGGCG
Source organism: Hyphomonas sp. (assembly GCA_003486945.1). Classification (GTDB taxonomy): domain Bacteria; phylum Pseudomonadota; class Alphaproteobacteria; order Caulobacterales; family Hyphomonadaceae; genus Hyphomonas. Next base: position 7,352 of record DNFL01000334.1, read on the forward strand.
CAGCGCCTTGACGAAGTCGAGGCCGTTCATCACGGGCATGTTCCAGTCGAGGATCACGGCATCGGGCATGGCGCGCCGGCACATGTCCAGCGCTTCGGAGCCTTCGGACGCTTCAGTGACGGCGAAGCCGAGATCCCGCACGATCCGGGACGCAACCTTCCGGACAACCCGGGAGTCGTCAACAATGAGGCACGTCTTCATGAGGCGCAGGTCCGCTCAGCTTGATGTCATACGGAATCAGGGGTGCCTCAGAGGTGTTAACAAACCCTGACCAGAGCTTAACGAATTGCAACTACACTCAGATTTGGGACTTGAGACCCGTCGCCATCAACACAACGCCGTCCTGCGTGACCCGGGCTGTCAACGTGCCGCCGAGGTTGTCGGAAGTCATCTTGGCGAACAGGGGCTGGATGTTTTCCGGCCGCCAGCCACCTTCAGGCTCGTCCCCGGCGAGCGCCCTGGCAACGTCTTCCTTGAGGATTACCCGGTCGCCCTTGCAGGTGAGGACGACGTTTTTCACCCCGCCCTCTTCGCGCACGCGAACATGGATCACACCGCCCCGCACAAGGCAGGTGAGGGCCACCATGACGAGGTTCATCACCAGGCGGGCATGACCAAAGCCGAGTTCAGTGGTGCCGATGTCCCATTCGATGCTGGGCTTCTGGAAGCGGACATAATCGTCGGTTAGCTTGCGGAACTGGTGCACATCGGCTGTGCCGGGCTGCAGGCCCATGGAGCCGAAGGCATAGCGCAGGAACTGGAGCGTCGCGGCGACACTCTGGGCCCCTTCCCGCAGCGTGCGCTCGGAATGGGCCTTCTCTTCAGGGCTGCCGGGACTGTCGAGCATTTCCAGCGACAGCGACATTGTCGCCGCCGGCGAGACAATATCGTGGCAGAGCCGCGCAGCGAGGAACGCGGCGAAGCGCGCGGGATCAAGGTTCATAGGTTTCAGCCCGTCTCTGGTATCAGCCATGCTGCAGAATCGGTTGCTCCGCCCGGCCTGTCAATCAAGTGTGGGTGACAGGAAGTTAACGCGCACCGCCGCCCGGCGGGTCGATATCGTCGTGGCCGTGGCGGGAACTGTAAAAACTGAGAGCGAAAAGGCCCGCAGAAAGGCCGAGCGTGAGGACGCCGCCGAGGATGTAGGCGAACCAGCCATGCCCTGAGACGCCCGAGCCCAGCCCCTCCCAGAAATAGGTTGCGCCCCAGAGTATAAGCCCCAGGGCGGCAAAACCTGCAATGATCCAGAAAATTAGTGGCCGTGACATGCGACCGCAAAGCTAAAGCCTCGCGGGCGCACAGCAAGCCTATTTCTGCTTCCAGCTGCCAGAGGCGTCCATGTAATATTGGCCCGCCTCAAGCTTGGCGATCTGCTTCTCGCCGGTCAGTTGGGCAACGATCTGGACCGTCGTGTTGTTGTCCCGGGCTGTCTGCTCATACACGGCGCGGCGGCGGTTGTTGATGTCCTGAACCTTGCGGACCAGTGCCGGATCCGGAGAAGCCGTGACCACGCCGAGATAGCCGTCGATGCGCTCGCCGATCTCACCGGCGGCGCGAGCTGCGTCGATTTGCGGATCGCCAGCCGAAGCATTGGGCGCAAAGGCCAGCGCAGCGAGCGCCAGCAGTGCAGACATCAGGATTGTGCGAATGAACGTCATGGAATGTCTCCCCGGATTCGCAATCAGAACAGGTCTGGGTTTGCATTGATCAGGTTTTCAACCTCGCGCTCCAGCTGGATACGCACGGTCTGATCGATCTTCACGTTGAGATCGATCCTGATCGGTTTGTCGGATGGCTCGATCCGCACGGTTGGCGTGCAGGCCGCGAGGGCTGCGGCACCGGCCGCGGCGAGCAGGACTTTCTGGTAGGCCATATCGGCGGACTCCTAAAGTTCACATGGAGAGAATGACACGCCCCGGCTTAACGTCAATCGACCGGTGCGTTGTGCGTCATTCAGGCTTGGTTCCGTTCGACTTCTCCTGCTCCAGCAGGTCACGCGTGGCGTCGATCAGGTCTTCCTGCGTCAGGACGCCGAGATTTTCCTCCAGCAGCTTGCCGAGGGGCACATCGAAGCCGATGTTGAATTCGAACGCCCAACCGTACTTTTTCATCAT
>DNFL01000334.1:9634-10095 GCA_003486945.1 Hyphomonas sp.
AAGCCGATGTTGAATTCGAACGCCTGCCCGGCGGGCAGCGTCAGGCGCGGCCCCATCGGAAGTGCGTTCACATTCCGGCCCGCGATCAGAAGGTTTGCCTGCATCTGGCCGGCAAGGTCGCCATTGATGGCGATTTCGAGCACATTGAACCGCAGGTCGCGAAGTGCTTCAAAAGCCAGGTTCGCGCTGGAGTCCTGTTCCGCCGCCGCACCGGCCGCGCCGCCGGTATAGGAAAGATTGCCGCCAGGATCGTCCGCCCTCAGACGGGCGTCGCGAATAGAAACGCTGCTGCCGCTGAATGCTATCGGAAAGACACCGCTGACCGTGCCGCTGGCGCGCGTATCGGGCAGTTTCAGGATTTCCACCAGACGGTCGAGTTCAATGCCCTGCGCGTTGACTTCGACGATCTGGGATTCAAATCCCTTGTCGAGATCCCAGTCGAAAGGCGCAATCGCGAGCGT
>DNFL01000334.1:10288-10534 GCA_003486945.1 Hyphomonas sp.
CCGCCACCAAACGGGAAGGTGACGTCTTCTAGCTTCAGAATCCCGCCTCTCTCCAGGCCAAAGGTGATGCGGCCATTCGAGAGCGGAATGCCCGGATTGACGCTTGCGAGCGTAAACTCCTGCCCCGGCGGTGTGGTCAATGCCATCAGGTCATCGAACTCGATATTGCCCGAAAACCCGGAAACACGTCCAAGCTGTGTGGTCTGGAAGCCGAAATCCCTGACCTTTCCGTCCGCAACGCCTTCA
>DNFL01000326.1:0-336 GCA_003486945.1 Hyphomonas sp.
GCCCGTGTTCGGCTCGGTGAACACCGCTGTGGGCAGGATTTCGCCGGAGGCGATAGCGGGCAGCCATTTGTCCTTCTGTTCGGGCGTGCCGCCGATCAGGATCAGCTCGGCTGCAATTTCAGACCGCGTGCCGAGCGAGCCGGTGCCGATATAGCCGCGCGAAAGCTCCTCGGAGACAACGCACATCGCCGTCTTGCCCATGCCGAGGCCGCCGAACTCTTCCGGGATAGTGAGGCCGAAGACGCCGAGCTCTGCCATCTCGCTGACGACATCCATCGGAATGTATTCGTTGCGCAGGTGCCAGCCATGGGCGTGGGGCTTGATGCGGGTAGAGGC
>DNFL01000326.1:571-830 GCA_003486945.1 Hyphomonas sp.
GTGGGGCTTGATGCGGGTAGAGGCAAACTTCGCGAACTGTTCGCGCACCATTTCCATCGTCTCGTCGAGACCCGTGCGTTCCGCCGTGTGGCGCGTCAGCGCGTCCGGCAGCAGTGCGGCGGCGGCGGCCATAACTTCCGGCGTCTTGCCCTCGGTGATGAAACGCTCGATGGCGGGATGCGCGAGGAGTGCGGTTTCTGCCGGGCCGCAGCCGAGATCAGCCGGGCGCACCATTTCGCCCTGGTTCATCGGAATGCCG
>DNFL01000326.1:1096-9736 GCA_003486945.1 Hyphomonas sp.
TGCGAGAGCAGCGCCTCGATCTCGCCGAACTGGCCTTCGGCTTCCAGGCGCGCAGCCCAGCCAGCGGTCTGGCGTAGCGTTTCGAGATAGGTCGCGACCCAGGAGAGACCATGCGCCCGGTGCTGGTGGCGTTCGAAGGCCGCGCGGTCCGGCTTGCCATCGGGCAACGACAGCGACGCGCGCGCGGCGCGGGTGGCGGCATCGACATAGGTTTCCACCGCAGCAGCAGCCTCAGCCATCGCCCGGACAAGGCCCTTCATCTGAACCGGCGCCGCCAACATGCTTGCCTCACCCATCTGCCTCTCCCTCGCGTGTCTGCGTCTCTGCACATTATAGGCCGGGCCGGGCGCGCTGCCAGTCTCAAATTGTGCGGCGCAGCATCACGGGCCCCGCGCATTTGCGGGGCTGGCCGGGGTTAACGCAATCCTGCTGCGCGTTAACCAGCAGGCGGTTGAATAAGGTTTCGTTAACCTTCAGTTTCTTAACAGAATATTGGGGCCAGAAGCCCTATCTCCCCGACATTGGTAACGAGTCACAAAGGAACCGCCCGCCGGATGACCCCTTATTCCCGCTTCAGGACGATCTCGAATGTCACGACCACGGCGCTGGTGATCGGCGCTGTCTTCGCCGTCTGGCCCGTTGCTTCCGGCATGATCGCGGCGGCGACCGGCAGCCTGACGCCGGCCTATTGGGCGGCTACGGCCGGGGCGGCGCTGATGGTGCTGATCGTGTCGTTGACGATCAGCGGCGCCGTGTTCCCACTGCTCTTCCGCATGGGCTTCCTGCGCCGGATGGTGCTGGGCCAGCACTATCTCGAAGGCCTCTGGCTGCAGGCCGAGCATGACGACGAAAACGGCAACCGCCTGACCCTGGTTCAGATCAAGCCGCAGGGCTATGGCTACACTTTCTCCGGCCAGATCTTTGACCGCAACCTGAATGTGATGAGCCAGTCGCCGGTGGAGATGATGCGGTGCGGACCGCTGGATATCTCCTACTTCTACGCCACTCTTCCCGGCAGTGATGGCGAGCGGTCCGATTCCGGGCGCGCCCATCTGAGCTTCCGTCCGTTCCGCAGCCGCGCGCTCGCTTATACCGGTTACGGACAATCCGACCTGATGCGCCACAGCTTCCGGATCGAGGGCGTGAAGGTGCGCAAATGGAAGGAACTGCGCCGCCTGCAGAAGCGCGACATGCAAGCCGAAATCCTGTCTGCCTATTGGGAGAAATTCTTCAACGAAACCGTGACGATGGACGAAGCCCTGCCGGAAGTTCCGGAAATGGCGGACCTGCAGGAAGCCTTCGAGCCGCCGGCAATCCGCCGCCCGGTGATCGTGGAAACACGCCAGCCCGCCTTTGTAGATCGCCGCAGCGGAGACGGCGAAACGAGCGAAGACGGCCCGGTCATCCAGCGCCGCCGCGCCAGCGACTGGCGCTCCGAAGACACGACGCCGACCGCTGACCGCATCCGCGCCCGGATGATGGAAGACGCCGCCGAGGCGGAGGAAGAGGGAGAAGAGATCGAGGCCGAAGCCGAGACTTGGGACGAAGACGATGTGACGGCTGAAGATGCCGGCGCCGAAGAAGACACCTGGGACGCCGAGGAAGCCGAGGAAGAGACCGAAGAGGAAGAAGAATTCGAAGCCTCCGAGGACGACGAAGAAGACCTCGAAGAAGAAGAAGAAGAGTACGAAGCCGAAGAGGACGACGAGTTCGAGGCTGAGGAAGAAGAGGAATACGAAGCGGACGCCGAAGAAGACGAAGCAGATGCGGAAGATGGCAAGGAAGAACCTGTCCTTGTCCGCAATCGCTACGCCCGGCGCTGAGGCGCCCTGCGGACAAACATCCGACGGCCCCTCTCAGGAGGGGCCGTTTTTGTTTCAGAGCTTTCGGTAGCGCGAGGACTGCGCGCGCACCATCGCGCGGCCCCATGGTTCCGGCAGGATGCGCGTCAGTGTAGCCATGAGTTTGTTCGCTGCGCCCGGCACGACCACTGGCTTGCCGCGATTGACCGCCTCGATCCCCGCCCTCACGACGGGCGCCGCCTCCATCCACAGCCATTTCGGCATCTTGTTGGTCGTCTCGCGCGTGCCATTTACATCGTGGAACTCGCTCCAGGTAAAACCGGGGCAAAGCGCCGTACAATGAATATCCGTATGCCCCAATGCGGCGCACTCAGCTTCGATACTCTCCGAGAATTTTATCAGGCCGGATTTGACGCTGGCATAGAGCGTATGCCCCGCGCTGCCGGCCGCATAGCCGGCGAGCGAGGCAACATTGATGATCCGCCCGAAACCGCGCGCCGCCATTCCCGGCAGCAGGCGGTGTGTCAGTTCCACCGGCGCGGTGTAGAGCACCTGCAGGAAGGCCGCCTGATCCTCCCACCGCGTCGAGAAGAATGTGCCTGGCAATCCGTAACCCGCATTGTTGACGAGCCCGTCGACCTCAAGCCCCTTCCCCTCCAGCGCCGCAACCAGCCGGGCGGGCGCCGACGGGTCGGCAAGGTCTTCTGCGAAGACGTGCACTTCGACCCCGTAAGCTGCGGTGAGTTCCGCCGCCAGCGCGTCCAGCCGGTCCGCGCGGCGCGCCGTTAGCGAGAGGTTCCATCCGAGCGCCGCATACTGGCGGGCGAATTCCGCACCGATGCCTGCCGAAGCGCCGGTAACGAGGCAAAGTCGTCTCTTCATGGCCTGATTTATCACCTGAAATGCGAAAATGTGACAGAAATGCCACAAGATGCGGGCTAAAGCGTGTCGTTAGTCTGTATGCCTTGTTGCACCTGCGCAATGGCCCAACTTACGGTTCTGTAGGGGAAACACATCGACCCGCGGGCAGAACCCGCCGCTCATGCAAGGAACGGACATGATGAAGTATCGCAATCTACTGTTTGCTGCGACCGCATCGATTGCGCTCGCGGCGCCTTATGCACCTGCATTCGCCCAGGAAGACACGCCAGCACCTGAAGACGCTGCGCGCAAACTCGAGACCGTTGTTACTGTCGGTACGCGCGTCGCCAATCGTTCGGCACTTGATACGGCAGCACCGGTCGATGTCGTCTCGGCCGAAGCCATCCAGAATGTCGGCATCGGCGAGCTGAACCAGGCGCTGTCGGTGAACCTGCCGGCTTTGAACTTCCCCCGCCCTGCCCTTGCTGACGGCACCGACTCGGTGCGCCCGGCAGCGCTGCGCGGCCTAGCCCCCGACCAAACGCTCGTGCTGCTGAACGGCAAGCGCCGCCACCAGGCATCGCTCGTCAACGTCAACGGCACCATCGGCCGCGGCTCTTCCGCAGTTGACCTCAACACCATCCCGAACCTCGCGGTCGGCAATGTCGAAGTCCTGCGCGACGGCGCCTCGGCGCTGTACGGCTCTGATGCCATCGCCGGCGTGGTCAACGTGCGCCTGCGGGAAGCGTCCGAAGGCGGCGCGATCTCGACCAGCTATGGCTGGCGCGAAACCGAATACACCGTTCCCGTGATCCAGCCGACCGCACCCGGCGTGCCGGATCCGGGCCGCTCCGTATCGCGTGAGCGCTCTGACGGCCATGTCTTCACCGTGGCCGGCTGGAAAGGCTTTGCGCTGGGCGACAGCGGCTTCCTGACCGTCACCGGGGAATACAAGGACCAGAACCACACCGAGCGTTCGGGCTATGACCACCGCCAGCAATACCCGGCGGGCAATGCCGCCAGCGAAGCGATCATCAACCGCTTCAACGCCTGGACCGGTGAGCCGGATCTCGAGCAGGTCACGCTCTTCGCCAATGCCGGCTATGATCTGGCAAACGGCGCAGAACTCTATGGCTGGGCGAGCTACCAGGACCGCGAGACGGTGTCTGCGGGCTTCATCCGCCTCGCAAACGATGTCCGCAACGTCATCCAGATCTACCCGAACGGCTTCCTGCCGAAGATCAATCCGACGACCACGGACTATTCGATGCTCGGCGGTGTCCGCTTTGACTGGGGCGGGTGGGATGCCGATGCCTCGGTCGGCTATGGCTCCAACAAGATGGAATTCCGCATCATCGACACGCTGAACCGTTCGCTCGGTCCGGCGTCGCCGACGGAGTTCGATGCCGGCGGATTCCAGAACTTCCAGCTGGTTGCTAACCTCAACTTCGTGAAGTCTTTTGCAGTCGACAATCTGGCCTCTGACCTGAACGTCGCCTGGGGTGTCGAAGCCCGCCGCGAAGGCTATGAGATCTTCGCAGGTGAGCCGGACTCCTATCGCAATGGCGGCGTCCTGCTGCCGCTGCTCGGACCGGGCTGCACGGCGCCGACCCCTGCCCAGACCCTTGCCGGCGGCTGCGCCACCGCATCGGGCTCGCAGGTGTTCCCCGGCTTCCGGCCGGCCAACGAGCTGAACGAGAAGCGCGGCGCAATCGGTGCCTATATCGACCTTGAAGCCAACGTGACCGACCAGCTTCTGGTGTCGGGCGCGCTTCGTGCGGAATCCTATTCAGATTTCGGCGAAACGCTCACCGGCAAGCTCGCAGCCCGTTATGACGTGAACGAGTCCTTTGCTGTGCGCGGTTCTGTCCAGAACGGCTTCCGGGCTCCGTCGCTGCAGCAGCAATTCTTCACGACGACCTCGACGAACTTCATCAACGGCGTGCCGTTCGACGTCACGACCTTCACGGTCGATGATCCGATTGCGCAGGCCCTTGGTGCGACGGCCCTCGATGCGGAAACCTCGGTCAACTATGCGCTTGGCGCCGTGATCCGGGCAGGTAGCTTCAACCTGACGATCGATGGCTATCGCATTGACGTGACCGACCGGATCGTCCTGTCGGAGAACCTGACGGCTGCGAACGTCCAGGCCTATCTGCAGGCGCAGGGCTTCATCGGTGCGGGCGGCGGCCGGTTCTTCCTCAACGGGGTTGATACCGAAACGACCGGTGTCGACATCATTGCGAACTATGCCTTCCCGGAAACGGCGATCGGCCGGTTCAACGCGACCCTCGGGGCGAACTTCAACGAGACGAAGGTGACCAAGGTGCCTGCAATTCCGCAGCTGACGGCGCTGAGCCCGGCTCCGGTCCTGTTCGCCCGCGTCAACGTGCTGACCTTCGAAAAAGGCGCACCGAAGGACAAGTTCACCGGACAGCTGAACTGGGACTACGGTCCGTTCGGCGGGACGCTCCGCGCGGTGCGTTATGGTGAGGTTCTCGTTCCGCAGACCAACGCGGCGCTCGACTACACGCTGTCGTCGAAGACCTTGCTTGACCTCGAAGCTCGCTACACCTGGAACGAAAAGGTGACGCTGGCAGTGGGCGCGGACAACGTGCTGGACGAGTATCCGGATGCGGCCCCGCTGGGTCTCAACACGACCGGCAACACGCCGTTCTCGACCTACTCGCCGTTCGGCTATTCGGGCCGCTTCGTCTACGCGAAGGCCAGCGTGAACTTCTGATCGGAAGCTCCACTTACAAACAGGCGCCGCCCCTTCCCGGGGCGGCGTTTTTGTTTAGGGTCTCTGCAACTGGCTGAAGGAGACGGCATGCCGCGCGCGCGCACGAACGGGATAGAGATCGAGTATGATACGGTGGGCAACCCGGATGACCCGGCGGTGCTGCTGGTGATGGGTTTTGCCCTGCAGATGACACGCTGGCCGGAAGCGCTTAGGCACGGCCTCGCACATGCCGGCTTCCGTGTGATCTGGTTCGACAACCGCGATGCAGGCCTTTCAACCGAGATTGCGAACTTCACCCCGCCTTCGCCGATCGAAGTGATGCAGGCGGTGATGTCCGGCAAGGATGCGGCGAAGATGGTGCCTTACACGCTGGACGATATGGCGGCCGACACGGCCGGCCTGCTGGACGCCATCGGTGTTGCGTCTGCGGACATCATCGGTATGTCGATGGGCGGCATGATCGCGCAGCTGATGGCGCTCGATCATCCAGGAAAGGTGCGCAAGCTGATCCCCATGATGACCACATCCGGCAATCCCGCCCTGCCCCCGCCAACACCTGAAGCGGTTGCCGCGCTGACCGCGCTTCCACCCGTGCGCACCGCAGACGCCATCGGAGACATTGCAGTTGTCGCGCAGCACGGTATCGGTTCGCCGCCGGGTGTGCGAAACGCTGCGGAAGTCATCCGTGCACGGGCAATCGAGGATTTTCATCGTTCGGATCGACCCTTCGGAATCCTGCGCCAGAACGGCGCCGTGCTCGCCCAGAAACGCTGGCATGAGCGCCTCGGAAACGTCACCGCGCCAACACTCGTGCTGCACGGCGCCGCCGATCCGCTGATCCGTCCCGCCTGCGGCGAAGACATCGCGCGCCGCATTCCGGGCGCGCAGCTAAGCGTGCTGGAAAACTGGGGCCACGACCTGCCGGACGGTATGGTTGGCGCGCTGCTCAGCGAGATCGTGCCTTTCCTGAGGTCTTGAATCGCAAGTGCCCGTTCGCAATCAATTCCGATTGCTCCGAACTTGCTTTAGCGGATCGCCACCGGGTTGATGATCGCCTGCACCGAGCCTTCAAGGCGCGGCGCGCCAAGCGTGAAGAAGAATTCCGACACGCCGTCTTCCGCGAGTTCATGCGTCACCATGTTCTCGAGAATGTAAACACCGTTCTTGGCAAGCAACGTCAGGTGCACGTCAAACGGGCGCGCTTCTTTCTCGAACGGGATCACTTCCAGCGCCCATGTATCCGCGCCGACTGCAACGACACCGAGATCCGCAAGATATTGCGCGCCGCTAACGCCGAGGCCGGGCTCTACGGGCGACAGCTCGGTTGAGCCTTCCTGCGATTTCATCGTGCCGGTGTGGAAGAGAACAATATCGCCCTCCCCGATCGTCACACCGGCCGCTTTCGCGGCGGCGTCGATCTCCGCCTTGTTGAAAGCCGTCCCAGCAGCGACGGGATCACCGAACTGTTTCGTCATGTCGAGCAGCACGCCGCGCGTCGCCACCGGCGGCAGCGCATGTGTGCCGAACTGGGTGAGCCCCGCCGTTGTAACGAATTCCGAAACAGGCACACCATTATAGTAGCGGTGATCAATGCCCATATGGCCAAGTCCGTCGATCTGGCTGCCGATGCCGATATAGGTGTTGACAAGATCATCATTGCCCACCGCCTTGTTCTCGCCAAGCGGTGTGCCGGAACCGTCCGACAACTGAAGGATTGTCATGGAGAACGTGCGCGGCCCGTAAGCCGGCGTTGTCTTCCCGGTCACCTGGCCGAGCGCATAGGTCTTGCCCGTGGTGATCAGCTTCGCCGCTTCGGCGGTCTTCTCCGGCGAGAGATTGTTCATGGCGCCGAGACGGTCGTCCGGGCCGTAACGGGAGGGATACCATTCACCGCGCGCGGCGACGTCCTTGGTCACCGGCGGCTCGGCAATGCCGCTCGAAAACTGGCTGCAGGCAGCAAGAAGCGCCGTCGTGGCGAGCAGAATACGTTTCATTTTGGCTCCTCCCTTTTTATGGGTAGGAGCCTAACCGCGCAGGGCCGCTTGGCAAGGGCGTCAGGCGCGGCGGACGAGGAAACCGGCGCGCGGGAAATGCACGTGCACCGTCTCGGCTTCCGGCGTGAAGCGCTGCAGGATAATGCGCTGGGAATCGGCGTGCACCAGCTCGCCCTCCACCCAGACCATGCCGTAATCATCCGGCGCGACGGCGACTTTCTCGCCGGGCGCAAACTCTTGCGGCTCGTTGCGCGTCGTCGCCGCCACGAGCCGCGGGGCGGCGTGCTTGGCTATCTCCAGTGCCTCTTTCGAGGTGATGGTCTCCGGCGTCTGGCCTTCCGCTTCCGTCAGGCGGCGATACCAGGCCGCGGTCAGCGGCGCGCTTTCGAAACAGGCATCGGCAAATTCCGGCACGGCCTGCTTCATCCACCAGACATTCATGTAGGCGTGAACATCCACGAGGCCGGGCTTCGCGCCGATCAGGTAATTGCCGCTGCCGGCGCCCTTGCCGCCGGCGAGACGTTCTTCCAGCAGCATCAGGCGCGCGCGCCACTGGTCGCGCATCATCGGCGCGGCGGCTTTCATCGCTTCGACATTGAACGGACGGCCGGACAGCTGCTCGCGGTCCTTGATGAAGGCTTCCGGCACGCTGTCGCCCATCTTGCCGAAGATCACGGCGACGGAAGACTGGAACCAGCGGCTGTCCGCCCAGCCGGCGACGATCTGCGCGAGGCCTTCATGGCCGGGCAGCTTCAGCGTGTAGAGCGGATAGCGCGCTTCGATCTCGCGAAGGATGATGGCGCTGTCGCAGAAGATGTCAGCGCCGATCTGCATCACTGGCGTGCGGCGATATCCGCCCGTCATCGGCATCAGGTCCGGACGCGGCATGATCATCGGAATCTCGACCCGCGCATAGGCGAGATTCTTGAGCTTAAGCGCGAGGCGCACTTTCTCTGAAAAGGGTGAGGAAGGGTATTCGTGCAGGATGATGCTGCGGGCGTCCGCCATGTGTTTTGTTGAACCTCCCCGATCCAAGGCGCGCACTCTGAGCGACTTCGGCCTGTGAGGTAAAGAGGGCTTTTTGACCTGCCGCAGCGCGCCCGCAAGTTTCGGGTGGAACTGGCCCCGCGGGAGGGCCAGATTGCACGCATGTTTGATGCCGCTCCCCTTCCCGAACGCGCCACCGCCTATGAGCGGATCGGTACGGCCTTGAATTGGCTTGGAGACACCTGGCAGGACT
>DNFL01000326.1:9979-10263 GCA_003486945.1 Hyphomonas sp.
GGCTTGGAGACACCTGGCAGGACTGGCCGGACCTTGAGGCCGCCGCGCGGGCCGCCGGCATTTCGCCCCACCATTTCCAGCGCGAGTTCACACGCTGGGCCGGGATCAGCCCGAAACAGTTCCAGGGCGCGATCGCCCATGGCACCGCAGGCGACCTGCTGAGACAGGGCGCCAGCGTTCTGGAAGCCAGCCTCGAGACCGGGCTTTCCGGCCCGGCGCGCCTACACGACCTTTTCATCGCGCATGAAGGCCTCACCCCCGGCGAAGCCAAGGCTGGCGGCAAG
>DNFL01000189.1:0-18587 GCA_003486945.1 Hyphomonas sp.
CAGGGCGCCGGGGACCGCCGCGCGGCCGCTGGGGTGTTCGAGGAACAGGGCGACCTCTGCGGCGCGGCGGCGCGCCAACGCATCGACTACGCGAAGTTCGCCGGAAATGTTGGCAAGGCGCCACGCCCACATCGCGTCCGCGGCTTTGGCGCGGTCTCCCGCGTTCAGGGCCGGCACCACATCCGACCCGGCAAAGGCATCCGCGCCAATGTTGAAAGCAAACGAAACAAGCGCGTCGAACTCATTCTGGCTGAGCGGGCTGAGCACGCGTTCGGCAATCAGGTCCTCGATGGGTGGCAGGTCGTGGTGGATCAGGATCAGCACTGCATCGCGCTGGGAAATCTGCAGATTGGGGCGCGCCGTGGCGGTGTGACCAAATCCGATCAGCCAACGGCCATCGGCCAGGCGCGCAGCCCGCGGCCGGAAGCCCTCGAAGCTCTGGATAAGCTCGAGCCCGCTTGCAGATGTGCGCATGGGACGGGCCAAAATCCCCTTGCTCCCGTTCTGGTACAACCGGCAAAATGCCTACAGGCGGACCCTGCAAAAGGCGCGCCCATTCGCCTGAAACGAGAGATTCGACCGAAAAACTGCCTGTTTACAATAGGACCAATGTCGCAAGGCCCAGAAAGCTGAAGAAAGCCATCACATCGGTCAGGGTTAACACAAAGACCGATGAAGCCACTGCCGGGTCTGCCCCGAGGCGCTTGAGGCCCAGAGGCACCAGGATGCCGGAAAGCCCCGCCCACAGGAATGTGCCAAACATGGCAACGGCGATGACGATGCCCAGCGAAGTGTCGCCGAACCAGAACAGCGCAATTAGGCCGACCCCTCCGCCGATCAACAGGCCATTGATCGAGGCAGCGAGAACCTCGCGCAGGATTGCCCGGCGTCCCGCAGTTCCATCCAGCTGGCGCGAAGCGATGGCGCGGACGGCAACAGCAAGCCCCTGACTGCCCGCATTCCCCGCCAGAGCCGCAACGACCGGCATGAGGATCGCCAGCGCAACGATCTGCTCTATGGCGTTCTCGAACATCGAAATGATCGCAGATGCAATGAATGCAGTGAACAGGTTGATCGCCAGCCATGGAAAGCGAGCCTTCACCGTTTCCAGAACGGTATCGGAAGCATCTGCCGACGACACGTTTGAAAGCGCGAGCAGGTCTTCGCTATGCTCTTCCTGCATGACGTCGACCATATCGTCGACTGTTATCATGCCGATCAGGCGGCCCGCATCATCGGTAACCGGCGCAGAGGCGAGCGAGTATTTCTGGAACTGAAAGGCCACCTCTTCCTGATCCGTCGACGGCTTCAGCACTGTTGTCGGCTCGTGCATGATGTCTTCGAGCTCGATGTCGCGCGGCTGGCGCAGGAGACTTGCCAGCGACACGATCCCGAGGAGCCTGTGGGCCGGATCAATGACGTAGATGTCGTAGAACACTTCTGGCAGGTCGGTTCCAAGGGCGCGGGCATGATCAATGGTCTGCCCTACCGTCCAGAATTCGGGAACGGCAACAAACTCCGTCTGCATCAGACGGCCGGCGGTTTCCTCTTCATAGGCGAGGCTGCGTTCGAGCTCGGCCCGGTCGACCGGGGCAAGATCTTCGAGGATCCGCTCGCGGCGGTCTTCCTCAAGGTCCTCGAGAATGGTGGTCGCATCGTCCGAGTCGAGTTCGTCGAGAGCCTGTGCAACCGCCTGGTCAGGCAGCATTTCAACCGCGCCTTCCCGATAGGAATCGCGAAGTTCGATCAGGATTTCTGGGGGCAGCTCACCGCCGAGGAGTTCAACGGCCTCTTCGAACGTGTCGTAATGCAGGGCTTCGAGGGCGTCGGCGGCATCGGCCGGGTGCAGGCGTTTCAGCGTGCGCGACAGCCACCGGATATCGCGCTCGCCGACTGCGTCGGCAAGGTCGCGCAGGAAGACCGGATCGATCTTTCCCTGATCCGAAGGCGTAGGCGCGCTGGTGTCCGTCATCGGCGCCTCTCATGCCGGGGTTAGGCGCCCCCGGCAAGAGCGGCGTTCACGCGCCGTCAGCTGTAGCGGAACTCCGGGGCGTCGAGATCAATTTTCGGGAACTCGTCCTTTTCGCGCCAGTAGTCCTGGGTATGCTGCCATTCCTTGGCAGCGCCGGCTTTCGGCATCAGGTGCAGCGATCGCTGCAGGTAGCCGGGGTTGAAGTTGTCCCCGTCGATCCACGGCCGCAATTCCATATTGTGATCTTGAGGCCGAAGGGCGACCTTGACCTGCTTGGCCCCCTTGGCATCCATGTGCAACCGATCTCTGCAGACAAGGTCGCCGAGCATGTCCACCCGCAGGGTCCAGCTGGCACGGAAATAGCCGAAAACCCAGACGAGGTTTGGTACCCCAGTAAACATCATGCCCCGATAGGTGACCGTTTCGGACCAGTTGACCGGCTTGCCGTCCACTTCAAACGGGATACCGCCGAGGACCGACAGATCGAAGCCGGTGGCCGTGATTACGATATCGGCTTCAAGCTCCTTGCCGGATTTCAACAGAATGCCCTTCTCCGTGAACCGTTCGATTTCATCGGTGACGACGCTGGCGAGGCCTGCCTTGATGCCTTCGAAAAGATCCGCTTCCGGCACGAAAGCCACACGCTGCTGCCACGGCCGGTAACGCGGCGTGAAATGTGTCATGTCATAGCCTTCGGGAAGGCAGGCTTTCACGCCTTCCAGTAGTTCCGCGCGCAGCGCCTCCGCATCCTCGAATGACCGGCGGGTGAACTCCGCTTGCTCGAAAAGATACTTCCGGCGGACGATTTCGTGGATCCAGTGTTCGTCAACGCCGAGCATGCGCAGCTCGTCTGCCATGACGTTTTCGTTCCGTGCCGGGATGAAATAGGTCGGCGAACGCTGCAGCAGCGTGACATGTTCGCATTTGCCCGCAATCGCAGGCACAACGGTCGCTGCTGTCGCCCCGGAGCCGATGCATATGACTTTCTTGCCCGCCAGATCGAGATCCTCGGGCCAGGTCTGCGGGTGAACAATCTGTCCACGGAACTTGTCCATACCCGGCCATTCCGGCGTATAGCCTGCGGAATGCTTGTAGTAGCCCTGACACATCCATAGAAACTTTGCCGAGAAGGTCAGCTCCTCTCCGGTGTCGAGGTGCTCAGCCTTCACAGTCCAGCGCTTCTTCGCTGTGGACCAGCTGGCAGATACGATGCGGTGGCGATAACGGATGTGCTGCGCCAGGTCGCTCTCTTCGATGACTTCCTGCATGTACTTCAGGATTTCATCGCGGCTGGCGATTGGCGCACCGACCCACGGCTTGTGACGGTACCCGAAAGTGTAGAGGTCAGAATCGGAGCGGATGCCGGGATACCGGTGCATCCACCAGGTGCCGCCAAAGCTTTCATACGACTCCAACACCACAAACTTCTTTTTCGGCGTCTGTGTCTTTAGGTGGTAGGCTGCCCCCACACCCGAGATGCCGGCGCCGACGATCAGGACATCGAAATGCTCAGTCTTGGCCTTGGGTTTACGTTCCTTGAGCGTCGCCGTATCGGCCATTCCAAATCCTCCCGTTTGCCCCGCCCGGGGCCGTCCGGCTCTATGAGAAGGCCGGCTATTGACTGATAAACGCAAGTTCGGCCCGGGAGGAAAGCCTCGCAATAAGTAATCGACCTGACCTGCCGCGAAGGCAAGCAAGCCGGTTTCTGAAACCTGATTGGAACTTACTCAGAAAGTTGCGAGCGAACTTCTTCGCGGCGCTCGGGAAACGCTGCGTAATAGTAGGTTGCGCGTTTCGTATTGCGGTATTCGTAGAGCGCACCACTGAGGAAGCCCCGCGCCCAGGCTTCGTGATAATCCTGTCTCAGGCGGTCAGCTGGCCGCGCCCAGATTTGTCTGATGCGGGCTGAAGCAATCCCCCGGGCGGCAACGAAACGGCTGAAGGCGAGTTGCAGCCAACCGCGCCCCTGCTGTTCACGCCAACCGGCTCCATAGCCGTGGCGGAACGCGCGCTGAACGACCGCCGCTGCGTCTGTCTGCGCCGCGCGTACCATATGTCGAACAACGGCCCGCTCCGTAAACCAGGCTCGATACCCGGCCTTGTCGAGGCGCTCCATCAGCTCAGTTTCCGAACCCATCGGATAGCCTTGTGTCCCGTTCGGACCAAACCGCCCATCGAAACGGTAGCCTGCCTGGAAGACTGACGCGCGCACCGCCATGTTCGGGCCCCAGGCCAGCTCACACTTCACCGGCCCCTCATTGTTTGAGGTCAGCGTGAACAATATGCCGAAGTACTCACGCACTGAATCAAGATGCGCAACGCCGCAGCATGGCCAGTGCGGAAGGATGCGGCCGGCGAACACATCACAATCCGGATTGGCCTTTGCCGACGCCTGGATTTCCTCAAGCCAGTCCGGACACGCCAGAATGTCGTCGTCCGTGAAGACAACCAGTTCGTCCGGATCCAGATCATCGACGAGAAGGTTGAGCACGTAGTTGAGGCAATGGTTCTTTCCTCGAACCAGATGAGAATGCAACACAATCGGCAGCCGCTGCGCGTAGTGGCGCACAACTTCGCGCGTCGCGTCCTCGCTGTCATTGTCAATGATGTGGAATGTTGTGCCGGCAGGTATACGCACACGCTGCATCGCTTCCAGCATTTCGCCGATGCGCGCCTGACCATTGAAGGTCGACAGGATGACGATCATGTGCGCGCCCTCCTGCCCGCATGGTTTAGGCCGACCTTGCACATGCCGTGCCCACCAGCTTGATTATCTTGGAATATCGACATGGCGCCCGTGTGCTGGCAAGTAGAAATCCGCGCGCCCTTACGGAAAATTCCCTAAAAACCTGCGATAACTCAATATAAAGCCGCTTCTGCGGACATGTTGCACGGCGAGTATTCTTTGCCAGAAGAAGCCTGCTCTTAGTCTTTTCCTTGGTTAAGGCCGGCTAAACCGGAAAAGACTGGCGGGACGCGCTGGTCTCAATTTGGTGCATATCCGGCGTTTTGTCCCGGCTCCGCGCAGATGCGGCCTTGTCAGGCCGCGGCGGAGGAGGATCCATCTGAAGCGAGGGGCGCAACTTCCACGCGGTTGCGCCCTCGTTGCTTTGCAAGGTAAAGCGCCGCGTCCGCGCGCTCCAGCGCCGGCAGGATATCCAGGTCAGCAAATCCCGGCTCACTGATGCCGATGCTGATGGTGATGTTGAACACGCGCTCCCGGCCCGCAAATTTCAGTTCGCTGACAGACTCCCGAATTCTGTTGGCCAGTACAGAAGCCCGCTGAGGATCCGTCTCCGGCAGCAGGATCGCAAACTCCTCACCACCGATCCGGCCAACAAGATCTTCATCGCGCACGCTGCGCGTGACACACTCCACGAGACGCGTCAGCACCTCATCGCCGACACTGTGGCCGTACGCATCATTCACATGCTTGAAATGATCGATGTCGAACAGCAGCGCCGATACTGGTTTGCCGTGTCGGCTGGCGCGCAACACTTCGCGTTCTGCAAACCGGAAGAATGCGCGCCGGTTCAGTGCCTTGGTAAGCGGATCGGTCATCGCCATGTCGAACAGGCCGCACTTGTCATGCTCGGCTTCGATCAAATCACGGACGGCATAGCGCGCCGCACTGCGCACGCAGATATCCTGGCTGACGATACCAGCGAAGCTTTCAAGCAGTCGCAGCTGATCGTTGCTGAACTCATGCGGCTTGGTGTCGATCAGGCAAAGTGACCCGAAACGCTTGCCATCGGGATCATGCAGCGGCGCGCCCGCAAAGAACACAACGTGAGGAGGCTCTTCCACGGCAGGGTCATTGGCGAAGTGCGCGTCCTTGCGCACATCGGAGACAGCGAATGCCAGATCCGACAGGTTGGCCTGCGAACAGAAATTCAGGAGCCTCTCGAGGAATGGACCGTGTACGCCATATGCCGAGCGGTACCAGTTGCGGTAGCGCTCATTGAGGGTCGTCACAACCATTGGCACACTGAACACCTGCGCCGCAGTGCGCGCGATCTGGTCAGCAAAATGCACTTCGGTTCCGTTCAGGATCCGGTAGCGCTGAAGAACCTCGTTCTTCTGGTGCTCAAATCGCGGCGGAGGATACATCATCGCTGCAGGTGCCCGGACTCATTCTATCCGGAATGGCTAGCGCGAACTGGTTGATCGAAGGTAAGCAACCGGCCTGCGAGCCACCTTTGATTTACACACCAGAACCAATCTTCAACCCTAGCTCGATCAGTAGCCTCCAAGCCTCCTCCGCCGTCTCGGCAAACCGGAAGATTTCGAGGTCCTGCCGGCTGATGGTGCCTTCTTCCGCGAGGGCGTCGAAGTTGACGATTCGGGTCCAGTAAGCCTTGTCGAACAGGATAATCGGGATCCTAGGCGCCTTTCCTGTCTGCACCAGCGTCAGCATCTCGAACAGCTCGTCCAAGGTGCCAAACCCGCCCGGGAATATCACCAGCGCCTGCGCGCGCATCGCCAGGTGCATTTTGCGCATCGCGAAATAGTGGAACTGGAAGCACAGATCCGGCGTGATGTAGGGGTTCGGTTCCTGCTCATGCGGCAAGGCAATGTTGAAGCCGATGGTCGGCGCCCCGGCATCCTGCGCGCCGCGGTTTGCAGCCTCCATGATGCCCGGCCCGCCGCCGGTCGCGATGACGTTGTCGCGCCAGCCATCATCATCGCAAAGTGCGCCGCCCCGCTCAGACGTTATCCGCCCGAACTCGCGGGCGGCTGCATAGGCGCGCGTCTTCCAGCCATCACCGTTTTCATGCACCCGTGCGCTGCCGAACACGACGATTGTCGACCGGATCCGGTGGCGGCGCAGGTGTTCCTCAGCCTTGGAATACTCCATCATGAAGCGCGCACCGCGCATGGAGTCGCCGAGTATGAAGTCGGGATCCAGTGCAGCGAGGCGGTACGCCTTTTCGTGTGCTCTATCCGGGCCGTCCATGAAATTCTCCTTCGCTTGCGTCTTGGCGCAAGGAAGGAATTGCGGCAACCGAAATCCGCGATTTCAAGGGCAACTAGCGGAAGCTGAACCGGCTGGGCGAAACACCGAAAGCACGCTGGAACATTGCGCAAAATGCGCTGGCGCTGTCGTAGCCAACATCCAGCGCGACAGCTGTAACACTGGATCCGGTTGAAAGCAGGGACAAAGCTTCGAGCAGCCGCACCTGCTGGCGCCACAGCGCGACACCCATGCCCGTCTCGCGCTTGAACGCACGAGTAAAGCTGCGCCGGCTCATGCCGGCGACGTTGGCCCACTCGTCAATGTCGCGCTGGTCGGATGGGTTGTCGATAATCTCGCGGCACACACGCACCAGTCGAGCATCGGTCGGCATCGGCGCGGCATACGGCACCTTTGGCGAGACCAGGAGCTCATTGATCAGCAGGCGGACTATCTGTCCTTCCCGACCATCGATTTCGTAGCATGGGTCGAATTGCGTTACTTCAAGGATCAGTGCCTTAAGCAGCGTGCCAACTTCAACGATGTGGCAGTCCGGATCATCGCGCTCGTAGCGTGGATCAATGTAGAGCGTACGCAGCGATACCGGCCCGCGGCAGGACACTTCATGCCTGACCTGGCTTGGGATCCAAACGGCCCGCTGCGGCGGGATGACGAAGGTCGTCTTGTCGGTGACGACCGACATCACGCCGGAAGATGCATAGAGCAGCTGGATACGCTCGTGCGAGTGCGCCGTGTCTACAAAACCTGCGGGGTATTCGTCGGCGAGGCCGACAACGGGGCGCAGGTTCAGATCGATATCATGGGTGCTCTTCATCCCGTCCTCGCGCGGACCAAATGGCCATGTCCAGCGACCATGCCATGTGTCGGTTCCGTGACAAGATGATCTAGCCCCTGTTGGCCCGATAGGGCAATAACTTGACCTTACTTGACCCATTCGGCCAAAATTTGACCCACAAGACGCCGGTGATGCCTCCAAATCACGCATTCAGGCCAAGAGCAGGCCTGCCTTTGTCAGTGCGCAATGGACAGGACGATGCCAGCTGAGAAGCCTGAGTTGCTCATCTCTGTGACCGTGCCGCCGCTTGTCTTTCGGACAAAGGAATCCTCGTCCGCCACCTCGCCGCGCGCATAAAGGCCAAGCGTGGCCAGCTCGGAAAGAGCACGTGCCGCCCCGATCTCGACGCCTCCATAAGAACGCGAAGGCGAGCCGTCACCCAGCTGCACGAAGCCTGCCCGGCCGAGCGTATACAGCGTCCAGTCACCGACTTCCCATTCCGGACCCGCCGAAACTTCGAGCCCCCAATCCTGCAGGTCCGCATCGTAGAAGCCCGCCAGCGTCGGAGCAAAGGCCGCATCCAGTGCAACTGTTGCCGCAAGCTCGAGGCTCGCCTCGGAGCCTGCCCCAGGATAGGTCAGCCAGTTCGCAGAAAGGTCGGCAGAATACCCCGCGCCCTCCCAGGCAACACCGAGCGTGTAGTCCGCCTCATCGTCAAATTCGCCTTGTGCATTTCCGAACGGCAGGATGCGGTAGACCGCACCGTAAACGGTTACTCCGCGCACATCTGCTTCCGCACCAATCGTCGCCTCCAGAACATCGAGCGCAAGATGTTCACCGCGATCGATGAGCGCCGTAGAGACGGCCGCATCCGCGAAGAAACTTGTACCGCTGGCTTCAGCCGTCATCGGCAGCAGGGCAACAGCCGTCGCGGCAACGAGAATGCTTCGCATGAACATATTCCTCCCTCGGATCATTCTATCCTAGGGAAAATGCGTATTTCAGCGCGAAGCGGCTACTTCCTTCAGGCCTTCATCCTCATAAATCCGGCCATTCTTCACCACATACCGGATTTCAAGCGTATTGCGGATATCGGCAAGCGGATCGGCATCGAGAATGACCAGGTCCGCGAGTTTACCGGCCTCCAGACTACCGAGCTGGGCTTCACGGCCAATGGTTGTCGCACTGCCCATCGTTGCGGCCCACAGCGCCTCAGCAGGCGTCCAGCCTCCTTCGACATAGGCATGCAACTCCCAATGCGTGCCCAGCCCCGGGGTATCACCATGCGCGCCTAAGCCGACGAGACCGCCCTCGCGGAAAATCTGCGCTGCGCTCGAGGCCGAGAGCGGATAGTGATACTGACAGAAGGGATGAACGGGAGAGTTGGTGAACCGGCTGGTGCGATACCAGTCCGGCGCGAAGCGCGCATACTTTGCGTTCTCAAACGGTCTCGATCGGTCAATGAACATTCTGTCGGCGCGCAGCCCACCATGGGAAATCATCAGCGTAAGGACGGACGACGTTCCGCTTTTCGCAAACAATTTCGTAACATCCCCATGCAGGACAGGCGGTGGCAGCGCATGCTCCAACCCGGAATAGCCATCGAGAATCTGCGTGATCCCCAACTTATAGGACAGCGCCCCTTCCGTCGTCGGCGTCAGGCCGAGTTCGTTCGCCACTTCCGCAATCCATTGCCGCACGCGCCGGTTCCCCGCCCGGTATTGCTTGATATTGGAAAGCCGGTAGCTGTCGCGGTAGCGCGTCAGCACTGCGCGCACTTGCTCCTTCGTGCGAAAATCATTGTAGTCGAATATCGCCGGCCCGGTTGTATAGAGGCGCGAGCCGGTGATCTCACCCGCCTCGACTAGGTCCTGGTAGGTCAGCATATCGATCGTCAGTGAAGACGGATCAAACAGCGTGGTGACACCAAACGCGAGCCCGATACGCAGGCCCCAGGCGGACGTGTCCAGAACTTCGCGCCTGATGTCTGCCACATGATAATGCGCGTCAATCAGTCCCGGGATGATGTATGCACCGCTGACATCAACCGTCTGTGTGCCTGCGGGCACAGAAACAGCCCCGCGCGGCGCCACGGCCGCGATGCGATTGCCGTCAATCAGAATGTCCGCATCCTGCCATTCTCCCGGCGCAGCGCGGTCCGCCATTGTCAGAACACGCGCGCCTGACAGCAGCACCAATCCGCCCGGCGCATCTCTCGGCGTTTGAACTCGGATTGAAGTCTTCGCCGCAAGCTGACCACCGCGATCCGCGCCGAAATCCACACCTGAAAGTTCCAGCCGGTAGACATCTGCCCCAGCCGTCCAGAAAAGAGCCGTGCCATCATCGCTCCATCCAAAATAGTCCGCCCCAACATCGGTCAATTGGACATGCAGGGAAGCGGGCGACGACAGGTCCGTCACAGCCGCCGCATCAGGCGAAACAGCATAGAGGTGCAACTGGTGCGCAATCTGCGCCAGGGCCCATTTCCCATCCGGCGATACGCGCAGGTCATCTGCCGCTGCCGAGCCTTCCGCAAAATACCAGTTCGGCCCGACCGCCTGCGTCACAAACCGCCGCGCACCGCCTGCCAGTGAAACCGCTTCAATCCCTTCCGGCGAGTTGAACAGCACCTCGTCCGCCAGACTTGCAAAATGCGGTGTTCCACCAATCCGGCCTGATGCCAGCACACGCGGCGCAGTACCGTCGAGCGCAATCAACACCAACTCAGCATCTCGCAGCTGGCCGTACTCCATATACGTCGTCCGCCGCGCTTCAGAAGCAGAGCGAACGGCAACAATCGCGCCTCCATCCGGCGTGAACACAGGATGGGTGTAGAAAGCATCCTCCTCCGTAAGCTGACGATGCGCGCCGCCATCAGCGGCCGATAGCCATATCTGTCCGCCCGCTTCGTGCGTCCATGTGACATAGGCAATTGACGTACCGTCCGGCGACCAGGAGGGCTGGTAACCTCGCACGTCGTCCTGCCTAAGCGCGCGCAGCTCTGCCCCATCATGTTTCGCTACAATCACCCGCCCCAGCGCCGAAAACGCAAGTGTCCTGCTGTCTGGCGACTCGTCCGGCGCCATCAGAAGCCGCGCCCGCACCGGCCCATCCTCGAATACAGCTGCATGGCGCACCAGCGGCCCCAATTCCTGCTCTACATGCGCTGTGAACGGAATGGCGTCCGCATCGCCGGTGTCCAGAGAGATGCGATCAATACGTCCGCCGCGATTAACGAAGATTGCCGAACTGTCAGGCGCAAAATCAAATCGCGGGATCGCATCATGCGTCATTGCCGCGAGCACCGAGTCAGGATCCGTCTCGCCGAGCTGGCGCAAATTTGCGCTGGCAATATCCATCACCATGAGCGCCGTCTTTCCGCCCCGTCGCTCCGCGAACACGAGACTCTGCCCGTCCGGAGAAACCGCCGGACGCATGCGGGGCACGGCGATCCCTTCATCTGTCACGGCAGGCAGAACAAATTGTTCGGCACCGGTCTTCAGATCGCGTTTCACGATCTGCCAAGGCGTCAACGCATCAAAATCGGGAGATTTGGATTCCAGAGATGCGAAGTAGGCCTCCGATCCTTCAGGCGAAATACGCGCGCCAAGTGTGTTGATGTCTGCACCCTCAGCGCCCTTCGAAGAGCGCAGGACTTCGCCCACATCCCCGGGCACCGGCCGGAACTGCCAGAGCTCATAGGCATTCCTGTCCGCCCAGAACCGGGAGATCAGAATACTCTCCCCGTCCGGCGCCCATTCCGGAGACACGAACACGGGATCATCATCATACGGACTGATCTGACGAACATTGCTTCCGTCAGCATCCATCAGCCACAGGTTTTCTGCGCCGCTTCGGTCGCTGAGAAACAGGATGCTGCGTCCATCCGGCGAATAAACCGGCTGCGTATCCAGCGACATGCCGCCCACCAGGCGCCGTGCTGTACCGCCTGCAAGAGGCAGCTCATAAATATCGCCCAACATGTCGAAGATGATTGTCCGCCCGTCCGGCGAAACGTCGATCGACAGTTCCGTACCTTCGGAAGTGTCAAACGCAATCTTACGCGCAGGCTGCAACGGCAGCGACTGCCCCTGCACGCCATAGGGTACAGGTGGCTTGCCCGAAACCACCGGCGGGCTGCCCGCCGGCCATTTTGTCTCAACACCGGGCCGCGCCGACCACATCTGGCAGGTCGCCAGGAACGCGAGCAGTGCGCAAAAGGAAAGACCAGCCCGGAGGGTGGCAGTTCGCCGTCGCTCCGGGCTGGCCATGTCAGTCATATCTTCTGCCTCAGAACTTGCGAGTCACCGTCGCAATGATCTGACGGCCTGCGCCATATGTACACCCTGCCGGACCGGCACAGCGCGCAACATACTGCTCATCGAACAGGTTGGAGGCATTGAGCGCAAGTCGCCAGTTGGCCATGTCATAACGGATGATGGCATCGAACAGCGTCGAGTCCTCACCAGTATAGACGACCGGGTTGAATGGTCCTGGCAGCGCACCCTGGCTCTCGCTTGTGTAGCGCACACCCGCGCCAACGCCGAACCCGGCGAACATGCCGTTGCGCACCGAGTAGTCGACAAACAGCGATGCCTTGTTTTCCGGCGTCACCGGCAACTCCGCACCAACTTCCTGCGGCGTGCCGCTCTTGGTCACTTCGCTGTCGGTCACGGTGTAGGAGGCGTTGATCGAAAGCGCGTCATTGATCCGGCTGACGAGTTCGAACTCGAGGCCGCTCACTTCCACTTCGCCGACCTGCGTGCCGAACACCGGCGTGATTGATGAGGAGGTGCTGACGAGGTTCGACTGCGTGATCTGGTAAGCCGCAGCCGTCAGCAGCAGCTTGTATCCATCCGGCAGGCCGCGGGCATCCCACTTGATGCCGGCTTCCATCTGCTCGCCTTCGCTTGGCTCGAACGGGTTGCCGGTGACCGAGTCCGTGCCCAGCACAGGCTCGAACGAGGTGGCGTAGCTCGCGTACGGCGCAAATCCGTTGTCGAACACATAGTTGCCACCAATGCGCCAGGTGAACTTGTCCTGTTCGGTTTCAGTACTGGCGGCGTGGTTTTCGACCTTGACCCAATCCTGCCGAGCACTGACGGTCAGATAGAAATTGCCGATGCCGATATGGTCCTGAACATACAGGCCCGTCTGCTTCATCGTCTGGTCATTGAAGCCGAACGGATAGCCTGGCTCCAGCGTCGCTTGCGGCGCATAGACCGGATTGAACAGGTCGATCTGGTTGGCAAAGATGAAGCCGAAATCGGCCTTGTTCTCGACCTTTCGGTAGTCGAGACCCGCGATGATGCCGTGTGTGACGCCGCCCTGATCAAGCTTGAGATCAATCCGGTTGTCCGTCGTCACGCTCTCGACCGCTTCGCGGTAGGAGAAGTTGTATTGCTGAACAGTGCGGTAATCATCCGGCGTGCCATTGAAATCCGCATCGACAAGCCCGCCGCCGCCATAGATGCCGGTCGGCGTATCTTCTTCATAGTCGTTCCATTTCAGGTTCGAAATGAAGCTGAGTGTGTCCGAGAAATTGTGGACGAGTTCATAGCCTATCGACCATTGATCCCGCTCGTACCGGTTGTTCGGATCGCCAAGGTTCGTGGACGGATCAATCTTGCCGAGCGGGTTTGGCAGAAGCGTGCCATAGACCGGCAGGAATCCGTTGGTGTCGCCCAACACTTCGTCTTTCTGGTAATAGGCAAGGCCGGTCAGCACCGTGTCGGGTGTCAGCTGGAACGAAATCGCCGGCGCAATCAGCATCCGCTCGGCCGAAACCAGATCACGCTCCGCTTCTCGGTCGAGGTAGAGGCCCGTCAGCGAATAGCTGACAGCATCGCTCAGCGGGCCATGCACCGTACCGGCAATCTGCTTGTAATCGTGCGAGCCATACTTGGCCTGGATCTCACCCCCGAACTCGCTATCGGGGCGACGCGAGATCTGGTTGTAGAGACCACCGGGCGGCGAACTACCATAGAGTGCCGAGGCCGGGCCCTTCAGAACGTCAAACGATTCAAACGCGTAAAGGTCGACACCAACCGACTGGATCGACGTTGAAACCGGCGCCGCGAGACCGTCGATGTATTGTTTCGGCGTGAAGCCGCGCACCGTGACAAAGTCGTAGCGCAGGTCCGGGCCGTAGTTTTCACCGAACGCGCCAGCCGTATAGCGCACGGCCTGCTGGGCATCGATAAAGGCCAGAAGGTCGATCTGATCACGCGTGATGACCGACACCGATTGAGGCGTCTGGATCAGCGGAATGTTTGCCTTGTTGGCCGTGGCACCGTCTTCAGGAACATAGTTCGGCGCGATGACGACGACCTTTTCCTGAATGCTGACGGCATCCTCTTCCTGCTCCTGTGCCATTGCCGCCGGAGAAATCAGCGCCAGTCCGGCGGCGGCGCCCAGCAGCGCACTCTTCAGCGCCACCGATTGAATTGAGAGACGTTTATCCTGCGTCATGGTCCTGACACCCCTGCATCGTTGAGATTCACACTTTGCGAACCATTCTCAATTCTATCACCACATGGCAAGAGTGTATTTCGGCTTCGGGTCTGTCTCTTCTGCTTTTTGGCCAAACTTGAGAGGGTGCCCGAAGGAGAAGAATGCCTTGACCCGATAGAGGCAAAGATCGGCCCGGTGCGTTATGGAGGCTGCCGGGACGAAATTCTAACGTTCAGTGGAAGAATACAGGGCGGAGACAGCAATGGCAGGAATTGCAACCAAGAACAGCTGGCTGTTCCTGCACCGGTGGTTTGGAATCATCACGGCCGTGTTCCTTCTGATCGCAGCGATCACCGGCTCGGTCCTCACCTTCCGCGCCAGCCTCGACCGCTGGGTGAACGGCGACCTGTTCGCCTATTCCGGCGCTGCAGAAAGCCGCCTCGACGCCATCGAAGCTGTTGCGCGCTACGAAACCGCAAACCCTGATGTGCAGGTCACTGTGTTCCCGCTCAATCCGCCAACGGACGAAAACATCGTCATCGGAGTGGCTCCCAAGCCTGGCACAGACGATATATCAGAAGACGAAGTCTTCCTTGATCCGTCCACGGGCGAAGCCGTTGGCGCGCGCAGCACCGCGCCCGGTTTCTCCGGCCGCCAGATCGTCCCGCTCATCCTCGAACTTCACTACAACCTCCTTGCCGGAGAGGCAGGCCGCATCTTCATGGGCTTTATTGCACTCGGCTGGCTCCTCAGTGCCTTCATCGGCCTTTACCTCACGTTCCCGAAGAAAGGCCCGTTCCTGCAGAACTGGTGGCCAGCATGGACCTATAGCCCGAAGCGAAGCTTTGCCCGCCAGATGCTGGACCTCCACCGCTCCAGCGCGCTCTGGCTTTACATCTTCCTCGTCATCCTCGCGTTCACGTCTGTGACCCTCAACTATTTCGGCGAATTCTGGGACCCCTTCGCGAGCTGGATCGCACCGCTGGAGAAATCGCTATTCCATCTCGAAGCCCCTTTCCCGGCGGGCATGGCGCCGGAACTGACCTATGCCGATGCATATGCGCTCGCCGTCCAACAGGCCGCTGCCGACGGCATCGAGTGGCAACCCGCCACGATGCTCTACTATCCAAATTGGAACCTCTACGGCGTCACCTACAGCGACAACGGCATCCTGAACTACAAGCACCTCGGGCCGATCTATCATTATTTCGACGGCGCGAGCGGCGCGTACATTCACGAGGTCAATCCTTATACAGACAGTGCAGGCCTGGTGATGATGCGTATCGTCTACCCGCTCCACAGCGGCGAAATCAGCGGCGGCCTGACGGTATTCTTCGTCTTCATCCTTGGCATTGCCACCGCCGAGCAATGCATCACAGGCGTCTGGCTCTGGCTGAAGAAGCGCGGCCCGCGTATCGCTGCAAAGAAGCAGCGTGCAGCCGCACCTGCCGCCTAATCCTCCCATCGACACCGAAAAGACCCCCGCAATGAGCGCCTCCCTCCTGCCCCAGGCCGACGATATTGATCCCGAGATCAGAGCTTTTATCGAGCGTACATCGGCCGACTATGCTGCTTTCACTGGCGCGTCGCCGATCTCCATGGAACGGCGCCGCGAAATCGCCGAACAGGTCCGTGCGCCCTGGGCTGCTGGCGGGCCACAGATGGCTGAAACCATCAATCTCACAGTAGGTCCTCGCAATGTCCGTATGCGGATTCATATTCCGAAGTCCGGCGCAGGAACCGGCACCTTGATTTATCTCCACGGCGGAGGCTGGATGATTTTCTCGATCGACACGCACGACCGCCTGATGCGCGAGTATGCAAACCGCGCGGGTTGTGCCGTCATCGCACTCGACTATTCCTTGTCCCCGGAACACCGCTTCCCAACGGCCCTCGACGACATCGACGCCTGCCTCGACTGGCTGATCGCGGAAGGCGCTTCTCGCGGCCTCTCCGCCCACCGCATCGCGATAGGTGGCGACTCCGCCGGCGGCAATCTCTCGCTCACCACTGCCCTGCGGCGACGCGACAAGGGCGCCCGCATGCCGGATGCACTTCTGCTTAACTACGCAGCGCTCGACTATGAAAGCCGCCCCTCCTGGGATCGATATGACGGCGAACCTTACATGCTCGGCACTGGCGAAATGCGCGATTTCTGGACGGGCTATCTCGGGACGCCTTCCACCACAAATCCTTACGCTCGCCCGCTGCTCGCCGACCTTTCCGGCCTGCCATCCGTGCACCTTTGCATCGCCGAATGCGACATCCTGCGCGATGAAAATTTCGACCTGCGCGAGCGTCTGCGCGCCGCCGGCAACTCCGTCTCCGCCATAGTCTATCCCGGCGCCACGCACAGCTTCCTCGAAGCCGTCAGCATTTCCCGCGTCGCCGATCAGGCGATCGAAGACGGCGCCAAGTGGCTGGCGAAGCAGTTCGCATAAGGATTACCAAAGCACACGCGCCAGCAGTCCGCCCAGCGGAGAAGTCTCCAGCAGCAGCTGTCCTCCAGTTGCTTCGGCCAGGTCATGCGCAATCGACAGCCCAAGTCCGTGCCCGCCCGGTCTTTCATCCGCGCGCTGACCTCTGAGGACGACTAGCTCGCGGTCTTCACTGCCAAGGCCCGGCCCATCATCCTCAATACGCAGCTCGCCGTTTTTCGCCGAAACGATCACGCGCGCGCGCGCAAATCTTACTGCGTTTTCCATCAGCGGCCCGGCCATTTCGAACAGCTGGTCAGCGTGAACGGGAAGCATTGCGCCCGGCGCCTGGACTGAAATTTCAAGCCGCGCGCCGCGCTCCGTGCGCCGCAACACTTCTGCCAGCCGCGACAACACGGGCTCCGCTTCACACGGGCCCCGCTCAACACTCGCCGCAGTCCGCGCCCGCGCGAGTTCGCGCTCCACTGTTTCCGACGCCGCCCGGATCGACGCTTCAAATCCATCCGCCAGATCAGCGTCACCCGACGCACGCGCCTTGCGCGCAAGCGCAGAAAGCGCAGCCAGCGGCGTTTTGAGCGCATGCGCAAGGTTCGCCGCACGGTCGCGTGCAGCGCGCAAGTCGGCTTCGCGTGTCTCCGCCAAAGTGTTGATCTGGTCGACCAACGGCGAAACTTCGGTTGGAAAATCGGCCGCATCCAGCCGCGACGCCGGCGAAGCCTTCATGCCCGCAACAGACGCCTCAACGGACCGGAGCGGGCGTAGCCCGATGCGCACTTGTAACCACGCCGCTGCACTGAGTGTTGCCCACAGCAGCACCAGGAACAGCGCGAGTTCGCTTGCAAATTCATTGCGCGCATCATTGAGGCTCGACCGGTTCAGCCCGACAACCAGTGTCATTGGTTCTGCTGCCTCGGACACCCGCACACTTCGATATACACGGACAATTTCAAATCCGAAGGGTCCGGCCGCCACATCCCGCGCCCAATCCGCGCTCGGAGCTTCCGGCACGTCCAGCGCCGCGTCCCATAAAGACCGTGAACGGACAATACTGTCTGACTGAGAAACCTGCCAGTAAAGGCCGCTCATCGGCTGGCTGAACCGGCTGTCTCCGCCGGCCTCCGGCGGCAGCACGATCTGAGCATTCGTCGTCGGAAGAACTGCTACGATCTGCTGGCCGTGCCGGATCAGGTCATCTTCAACATTCCTTCGAACATGCCTATCAAACAGCAGCACCAGCACGACCCAGCCGATCACCAGCGCCGCTGCGATGGCGCACGCCGCCCCTGCCAGCAACCGAAGGCGCACCGAACGCATCTGAGTCAGCCGCCCGCAGCAATCACGTAGCCGAAGCCCCGGCGCGTTTCGATCACACCTGGCCCAAGTTTGCGGCGCAGGCGCGACACCATCGCCTCGATGGCGTTCGTGTCCGCTGCGCCGTCCAGTCCGTGCAGATGCTCGGAGAGTTCGCCTGCAGACACCGCGCGTCCGGAATTGTGCATCAAATAATCCACCAGACGAAACTCCAGCGGCGTCACCTTCACCGGCTGGCCTGCATAAAGAATGGCCATACGCCGCGTATCCACGACAAGATCGCCGGATTGAAACACTGGCTGCGCCGCGCCTGCCGAACGGCGGATCAGCGCACGCAGGCGTGTGATCAGCTCTGCCATCTCGAACGGCTTCGGCAGGTAGTCATCAGCGCCTGCCTCGATCCCATCCACCCGCTCCATCCAGCTGCCACGCGCCGACAGGATCAGGATGGGCATAGTCTGCCCGCCCGCGCGCCAGCGCTTCAGAACAGACAAGCCATCCAGCCGCGGCAGGCCAAGGTCGAGAATAATGGCGGCGTACGGCTCGGTGTCGCCCATGAACCAGGCTTCCTCGCCATCGCGGGCATGATCCACGGCAAAGCCCGCGTCCCGCAGCGCAGCGGCTACGTCATCGGCAATCACCGGCTCGTCTTCGACGAGCAAC
>DNFL01000189.1:18871-26903 GCA_003486945.1 Hyphomonas sp.
CCGTCCGCGCATCGATCTCCATCTCGAGCAACACCCGCATCAGTCGTCCTCCTCGATCTCGAGAATCCGCCCCGTCCGCGCATCGATCTCCATCTCGAGAACGATACCGCGCCGGGTCAGGATCTTGATCTCATAGATGAGTTCGCCGTCGTCGTCGTCAAATTCGATTTTAAGGAGTTCGCCGGGATAAGCTCGCAGCACATTGTTCAGGATCGTATCCAGCGGCAGGATTTCCCCGCTGCGCCGCGCCTGCCAGGCCCTCTCCTGATCGTCGTCATACCTGTCCCGGTCCCGCCCGCCCTTCCGGTCTGCAACAGCAGCATCGGCAGCGGCAAGCAGGCAGAGCGATATCAGGGCATATCGGGCAAACGGAAGGGGCAAGGGACATTTCTCAGGCAATCAACCATCCCTATCGCGCAGCCAAGCTGACGGAAAGCTGACTGACAGCCACACTTTCCTGTCAGCCTGCACCGAGCAGAACTTACACCAAGGCCCACCAGTCAGACGGCCTGCCCGCAAGAAAGGAATCTCCCCATGCCATCCCCGTACCACCTCTTCGGTGCCCCGATGCTGCTCGCTGCATTTGTCCTTGCCACGGCAGGGCCAAGCTTCGCCGACAGCAAGCGCTCCGTCTCCGTGCCCGCCGCAGAACGCCTCAACATCGGCCGCGACGCCTCGGCCTCCGAAGTCCGCACACGGCTCGCAGAGCAGGGCTTCGATGTCCGCAAGGTCGAATTTGAAAGCCGCAAGACAGAAGTCAAAGTCTATGACGTGTCGGGCCGCTGCCTCGAAATTTACTTCGACGCCAGCACTGGAGAAGAAATCCGCCGCAAGCGCGATGACGATTGCGGCCGCCGCCTCAGCGTGCCTAGTGACTGGTACGGTGATCGCCTCGCCGCCGCCAGCAGCGACCGTCGATAGCACAGTTTGAAATCCTGCGCAGCGTCCCCGGCTACTTCTTCTTCCGCCCGCTCGTCGGAATGTCCTTGAACGGAACATCCTTGTCGACGCGGATATCACCCGGAAGTCCAAGCACACGTTCCCCGATGATGTTGCGCAGGATCTCGTCCGACCCGCCCTCGATCCGCGTCGCGGGCGAGCGCATCAGCATCGACTGGAACCGCCCGTTCTGCGGGCTGTTTGCATCCCACACCGCACCCGACGCGCCCTGCAGGTCCAGCGCCAGCATCGACAGGTCTTGCATCGCCGCTCCGGCCACCAGCTTGCCGATGGAATTCTCCGGCCCCGGCGTCTGCCCTTTCGACAGCGCCGAAATCGCGCGCATCGCCGTATAGCGCAGCCCGCTTTCCTTCACCGCAATCTGCGCCAGCTTCGAGCGAACATTGGAATCCTCCACCGCCGGCGCGCCGTCGACCTCCGCCTCCATGCAGAACCGGAAGAGATCGGGGAAGCCCGTGGACATGCCGGAGCCAATCGACAGCCGCTCGTTCATCAGCGTCGTCAGCGACACTTCCCAGCCTTGCCCGACCTCGCCTAGCCGCTGCGAATCCGGAATCCGCACATCCGTGAAGTAAACTTCATTGAAGCTCGACTGCCCGTTCGCCTGCTTGATTGGGCGCACTTCCACGCCCGGCGCCTTCATCGACAGGAAGAACATCGTCAGCCCCTTGTGCTTGGGCACATCGGGATTGGTCCGTGTAATGAGCAGTCCCCAGTCGGAGTACTGCGCGCCGCTGGTCCAGATTTTCTGGCCATTGATGATCCAGTCGCCCGACCCGTCATCCGCCTTTACCGCGCGCGTACGCAGACCCGCAAGGTCAGATCCGCTCGCCGGTTCGGAGAACAGCTGGCACCAGACATCCTCGCCTGCCGCCAGCGGCGGCAGCAGCTTGCGCTTATGCTCCTCGCTCGCCCAGGCCATTACCGTCGGCCCGCACATACCATGCCCGATGGTGAACACGCCCGTAAGCGCCGCATACGGACCTTCTTCCTGCCCCCAGATCACCCGCTCGATCGGGGTGCGCGCGCCGCCGCCATATTCCTTCGGCCAGTGCAGGCACGCCCAGCCTGCATCCGCCTTCTTGCGCTGCCACGCCTTGCCCGCCTTGATCGGGTCTTCGCTGACCACACCATTGGACGCAAAGCTCGCATTCTTCAGCTCGGTCAGCAGGTGCGCCGGCGCATTCGCCTTGATCCAGCTTCTCACTTCAGCGCGGAAGGCGGCTTCTTCTTTGGTATCCTCGAAATCCATCTGCTCTCTCCTCCCTCAGGCCGCCGCACCGGCATTGCCGGCGCCCATGCGCTCTATCAGCGCGCTCTCCCACTGCGACAGCGACCCGAGCGCCAGCGCCAGCGCGTTCGAGCGCCGGTAATAGAGATGGCAATCAAACGCCCAAGTGAACCCCATGCCTCCATGCACCTGAATGTTGTTCTTCGCGCAGTGCTGGAACGCCGTCGTTGCCGACACGCGCGCCGTCGCCGCTGCCACCGGCAGTTCCGCCGCACCCGACACCAGCGCCCACGCTCCGTAATAGCAGTTCGACCGCGCCAGCGTCGCCGACACATACATGTCCGCCAGGATATGCTTCACCGCCTGGAACGATCCGATCGGCCGGCCAAATGCCATCCGGTCCAGCGCATAATCCCGCGCCATTTCCAGTGCCCTGTCTGCGCCGCCCAGCTGCTCGAACGACGTCAGGATCGCGGCCCGGTCTATTACCTGCGTCGCGATGTTCCAGCCATCGCCTTTCCCGCCCACCAGTTCCGCCGGTGCACCCTTGAAGGTCAGCCGCGCCTGCTCCCGCGTCGGATCAATCGTCTCGAGCACCTCGCGCTCCACGCCCTTCGCCGTCAGGTCGACCAGCCAGAGCGAAACCTTGCCGCCTTCTTTCGCCGCCACAATCGCAAAGTCCGCCGCCGCGCCATCTGCCACCGGAGACTTCACGCCGGAAAGCCTGCCGCCGTTCACGCTCGCAGCAATCGACGCCTCCGTCGTGCGTCCCTGCCCCTCGTGCAGCGCCAGTGTGCCGACCGCTTCACCTGAGGCGAGCTTTGGCAACCAGGCCTGCTTCTGCGCTTCCGTTCCGGCGAGCACCAGGCACTCCGCCGCGAGGTAAATTGACGACGAAACCGGCACCGGCGCCAGCGCGCGGCCAAGCTCTTCAGCCACCACACACAGTTCCAGATGGCTCAGCCCGACGCCACCATATTCCTCCGGGATCGCCGCGCCGAGCACGCCCATTTCAGCGAGCCCCTGATACAGCGCCTTGTCATAGCTTTGTGGCCTTTCCAGCACCGCGCGCACTTTTTCAGGCGGGCATTCTTCGCTGAGGAAGCGGCGCACCTGATCGCGCAGCTGCTTCTGTTCGTCCGAAAAATCGAGGTTCACGCGGCGTCTCCCTTGCCGGCAAGATTGCGCCGCCGCCAAAGGCTGCGCACTCGCCTGTTCTTGTCCGGGCGAGTGTCAAATCGGGCTGCGGAGAGGTCAAGCCGTGCCGCGAAGGCAAGCGGCGGGCGCGGTCAGGCCCCGCTTTTTGCGTCTTCCGGGCTCTGGCCGTATTCTGCGCGCAGGCGTAGTTTGTCGATCTTGCCGGTCGCCGCCAGTGGCATCACCTTCAGGCGCTGCACCGTATCCGGTACCCACCAGTTCGCCACTTTGCCGCGCAGCGCGCCAAGAATGGCCTCATCGCTGATCGTCTGGCCAGGCCTCACCTCGACAAGAAGGTGCGGACGCTCGCCCCATTTCGGGTCCTCCCGTCCGATCACGGCCGCCAGCGAGATTTCCGGCAGCGCGCCGATGATCGCTTCGATCTCGGCGGGATTGATCCATTCGCCGCCGGACTTGATCAGGTCTTTCGCCCGCCCGGTGATGCGCACCAGCCCGGCCTCGTCGATCCGCGCAAGGTCTCCGGTGAAGAACCAGCCATCGGCGTCAACCGCCTTCTCTTCGGCCCCGAAATACCGCTCGACCACTGCAGCCCCGCGCACGCGCAGATGCCCTTCGGGCCCGCGTTGCTCCGTGAGCGGACGGCCTTCTGAATCTGTCAGCATCAGGTCCACACCAATCGCCGGGCGGCCTGCAACATCAGCGGGGCGCGAAGCGGCATTCTCCGGCATGATCACGCCGAGGGGCGAAAGTTCCGTCATGCCCCAGCTTGTCTGCACTTTCACGCCAAGCCGCTTTTCAAGCCGCGCCATCAGCGCGGGCGGCATCGGCGAGCCACCGACGATGATACGTTTCAGCGAAGGCAGCTGAAGCCCGTGCTCATCCACATACTCGACCAGCCCGAGCCAGACCGTCGGCACGCCGACACCGATCGTCACGCTCTCATCCGCGATCAGCTTGGCAAGGCTAGCGCCGTCTGTGTTGCGGCCCGGCAGAACGAGCTGCGCGCCAGCAGCCGGCGCGGCAAATGGCAGGCCCCAGGCATTCGCATGAAACATCGGCACCACAGCCAGAACGCTGTCTGCCGCAGAAATGCCCATCACATCCGCCTGCAGCGCGCGCAGCGTATGCAGGTAGCTGGAGCGGTGCGTGTAGGTTACGCCTTTGGGCGCACCGGTCGTGCCGGAGGTGAAACAAAGCCCGCAGGGAGACGTCTCGGGGAACGCGCCCCAGACGACATCAGGCGTTGCAGCTTCCAACAGCTCTTCGAGCAGCATCACGGGAACGCCCGCGACGGCTTCCTCCGCCAACGGAGCTTCCGGATCGATCACGAGAATGCCGCGAATGCCCGGCGCTGCCTTGGCAATCTGCACTGCGCCGGACAGAAGCCCGGAATCAACGATCAGCAAGCGCGCACCGGACTGCGCCGCCATATCGCCGAGCTGTGCAGCCGTCAGGCGCGGGTTCAGCGTGTGGCACACCGCGCCCATTCCCATCAAGCCGTACCAGGCTTCAAAATGCGCCTGCGTGTTCCAGGCAAGCGTCGCCACGCGGTCACCCTTCGACACGCCAAGACGCTGTAGCGCCGCCGAAACCTTGCGGCACCGTTGTTCCAACTCCGCATATCCGATGCGCCGGCTCTCCCGCCCGCTGCTCGCCGTAACGACACCTGCTTGCGGATGCCACTTCGCCGCGTGGGTCAGGAACCTGTCCAGCGTCAGGTCAAAGTCCTGCATTCTTCCATCGGTCATGGGCAGGCTTCACTCGCAGGCGGCAGAACAGGCGCGACGATGCCTGTGTTCCAGTTCCAGGATTGCGTGCCGTCTTCGCGGCGGCGGCACATGGTGCGCTCATGCAGCTCATACATGCCCGGCATCAGGCGTACCGCAGAGGTGAGACCGCTTTGAATGTCGAGATAGTACTGTGCCTCGCCGAAGGATCGCCACTCCGGTGCGTCCGGAGAGGAAGGCTTCCCCGTACGGGCAAATTCCGTCCAGAAGTCCATCAGATGTGTGGACAGTTTCTGGACGGTTTTCGTGGCCGGAATCTCTGGCCAGTAGGTCGGCGTCAACTGCAATGTACCGAAAATATAAGGAAGCTCCGCACCGTGAAATCCGTGCAGGTCCATTGCGCTTGCTGCCGGGTAGGTGTGGTCGAAATAATAGAGGTAACCGGCCTCGCCGATCTCCTGCTGCTTCTTCACCAACCGGGTCGCGGTCCAGCCATAGAGGGAGTCCCTTGGCGCAGCGAGAACGGCTTCCTTGAGGTCGCTTGAAGGATAGAGTCGCAGGAACTCGTCGGCGAGATCACCGTGCAGTTCGCGGATCTTCGCTTCGTACTCCGCAGCTGACTTCGGCACCGGCGGCGCGAGGAAGCGGAGGGAGCGGATTTCGCCGCTGTTGAAGCCGGCGATCACGGGTACGGCGGCCTGTTCGCCGCGGTCGAATGTGTCGACCAGCTGGCGGGTCAGCACCTTGCCGTCGACGGTGGCGAGCGGGAAGTAACCTGCTGCTGCAGCTGCAGCGGAGAGCTCTTCGCCGCCCTTGGCGCGCAGCTCTGCAAGGCTCGCGGCTTTCACTTGTGAAGCAACCCAGACGCCGATGTCTTCAGCGGCAAACTGGCCGTGCTTTGCGGCCTTCAGTTCCGGCATCGTCACCATATAGGCGCTTTGCAGAATGGCCTTGTGAAACAGTCCCTTAGCTTCTGGAGAAGCCATCAAATACATGACACTTAGCGCGCCTGCGGACTCGCCGGCGATGGTGATGTTTTCAGGATCTCCGCCGAAGGCAGCGATGTTTTGCTTTACCCATCGCAGGGCTTCGATCTGGTCGAGGAGGCCGTAATTGCCGGAGATTCCGTCCGGCGATTCCGCACTAAGTTCCGGGTGGGCGAGGTAGCCAAGCACGCCGAGGCGGTAGTTGATCGTGACGACGACCACATCTTTCTGCGCCATCCGCGCGCCATCATAGATCGGCTCCGCGCCCTGCCCGCCGGTCAGCGAGCCGCCGTGGATCCAGAGGAAAACCGGAGCCTTTTTAACGCCGTCTTTCTTCCAGATGTTCAGCGTCAGGCAGTCTTCGCTGATCTCATCCGGCGGGTTGGCATATATGCTGCCGGTGCGGGGGCGAGGCTGGATACACGCGGGGCCAAAGCGGGTGGCGTTCAGGGTGCCTTCCCATTTTGCCTTGGGGACCGGGGCTTTCCAGCGGAGGTCTCCGACCGGGGGTTCGGCATAGGGAATACCCCTGTAGGAGGTCACGCCGTCGGCATACTTCCCTGTAATTGCTCCAGTTTCAGCCTTTACAGCCTGGCTCATATCCGGTGCGGATGTGCACGATACGAGCGCAGCCAGCACCAGACCTGTAAGGAAGATTCCAGCTTTTTTCATGTTTCTATAGCCTTCCCGGCTTCCTCTTTGCGGATGGCATGCGCCAGCCAGATGAACAGGACGACTGCCAGTGCGTAGAACGGCGTCAGCGTGTAGAAGGCGAGCTGGAGCGAGTTTTCCGGGTTCGTCTTGCCGAACCATTCGCTCATCATGCCGAGCCAGGTCGGGCCGAGACCCAAGCCGATGAGGTTCATGATCAGGAGCAAGAGCGCGCCGGCAAGGACGCGTTCCTGGGGGCGGACTTCTTCCTGCACCAGTGTGACCGCGGGCGAGAGATAGAAATAGTTGAAGAAGGTCGGGCCGATCAGGAACAGGAGCGCGAGCGGCCAGGTGGGGGCCCAGACGAAGCCGAGGAAGAAGGGTATGGCTGCGGCGAGGCCAACTGCCGGAACAATGGCATAAGCCACTTTGGACTTCTGCCCGAACCTGTCCACAAGCCAGCCCGAGACATACATGCCGGCGGCAATGCCGACGCCGAGCAGGACTGAGTAGTAGAGCGCGAGTTCCTGCAGGGTCATGTCCTTCTCGCGCATCAGGAACAGGGTGGTGAAGTTCAGCGTGGCATAGGTGACGAACTGGATGGCGCCGCTGGCGAGTGCGGTGAGGAGCAGCACGGGCCGGGTGAAGAACATCCGCATCGTGCCCCAGAAACCGGGAGCCGGACCTGCCGTTTCGGCCTGCACCGGCGCGGGCGCATCGAGGCCGCCTTTCTTAGGTTCGGGGACGAAGAACCAGACGAACACGGCGGTGGTCAAACCGATGATGCCGAGTGAGATGAAGGCAATGCGCCAGTCGAACGCAGCAGCGATGGAAGTGCCGAAAGCAACGCCGAGGGCCATGCCGATGGGCGGGCCGAAATTGAACAGGGCGAGCGCCGTGCCGCGCCGCCCCGGAGGGAAGTAATCCGAGATGATGGCATAGGAGGGCG
The DNA here is from genome assembly GCA_003486945.1 of Hyphomonas sp. Classification (GTDB taxonomy): domain Bacteria; phylum Pseudomonadota; class Alphaproteobacteria; order Caulobacterales; family Hyphomonadaceae; genus Hyphomonas. The sequence goes on from DNFL01000189.1 coordinate 26,534, forward strand.
GCACACCGCCGGCCTCGCCGACACCGACCGCGAGACGGCCGACGACGAGTTGCGGATAGTTGCGCGCCATACCGCAGAAAAGAGTTGCCGCGCTCCAGATGGCGCAGGCGACCGAGAGGACTTTCACGCGGTTCGTGCGATCTGCAATCCACGCCACCGGAATGCCAAGGATGCAGTAGACGAGCGCGAAGTAGAGCCCGGTGATACGGCCAAGCTGGCCGTCGGTGATGCCGAGCTCATCCTGGATCGGCTTGGCGAGGATCGAGATGATCTGCCGGTCCAGAAAGTTCAGCACATAGACAAAGCAGAGAATGCCCAGAACGAACCAGGCCTTGCCATCCGGCCGCGCGTACTGCGCGGCCGGCGGCGG
>DNFL01000189.1:27160-29650 GCA_003486945.1 Hyphomonas sp.
GTACTGCGCGGCCGGCGGCGGAACGGCGCCCGAATGGGAGGACACTGCGAGCGCCGGACTTTCAGGAGCCGACATCGGATCAGAACTCGTAGCTTAGACGAACACCGATCGTCCGGGGACGGAGCCTTGCATAGCGGCCATCAAGGAACGCTTCCGGGTGGACATAGGTGATGGAGCTGTCGTCCAGAAGGTTCTCGACATAGGCAACCGCTTTCCACGCATCGCGCGTCATGCCGGCCTGCAGGTTCACGACCGTATAGGCATCGGTGTAGTCGAAGGTCGGAGCGATGAGGTTCGGGTTACCCGGCACATTGGGGAACATGCCCGGGAAATCGCCGACATAGGCTGCGGTTGCGGCTGCAAACGCGTCAGTGAGATCGCCCATTTTCCAATCGTAGCGAACGGTGGCGGAACCCTGGAAAGTCGGGAAGGACAACGAGATGCCTTCTTCGGCGCCCGACATGGCGGCCTCGGTCGGCGTCACGTCGGTGACTTCGGAATCATTCAGCGATCCGTTGAGGAAGAAGCTGAAATTCTTCGTCGGGTACGCCGCGATCTCAAACTCGAGACCCTGGCTGACCGCGCCGCCGATATTGGTCGCGAACTGGACCTGATCGGACAGTCGGTTTGCCTGAACCTGGATGTCTTTCCAGTCGATATAGTAGGCGGCGAGGTTTGCGGCGAGCTTGCCGTTGAGCCAGTAGCCTTTCACGCCGACTTCGTAGTTCGTCAGCGAGTCAGAATCTGCGCCGTTTGGAATGACGAGATCATTCGGATTAACGATGCTGACCGCTCCTGCGCGCGCGTTAGCTGCGGGAGACCGGAAGCCCGTCGAAACCGACGCGTAGGTCGTGAGGTTCTCAGAGGGCTTGTAGGAAGCGCTGAGCTTGTAGGAGAGTTTGTCAGCTTCGACTTTGAGGCCTTCTGCGGCCAAGACCGGAAAGACCGTGATCGGAACGTTCGAGAACCCGCCGAGCGCCAGCGCGAGATAGTTGCTGTTGTAACCGCCTGCATTCGTGAATGCCTGGATGGATGTGTTCGTGTAGCGCGCGCCGCCGGTGACCCAGAACTTGTCGGAGAAGCGATAGGTCAGTTCGCCGAAGCCGGCCGTTTCGAATGCATCGAAATAGCTGGTGAAGCGAAGGTAGTATTCATCCGGCAGGCCAGTGAGCCCGCGCGTATCCAGGAACGCCTGAGACGAGCGGTAGTCATAGGTGATGTCGCGGCGCTTGTTGAAATAGAAGCCCCCGACGATCCAGTCCCAGTTGCCGCCATCGGTAGAGGCCAGGCGCAGTTCCTGCACGAACGTGTCGTCAAATCCGACTGCATCAAGGCCGAAAGGAATGAACTGGCCGAAGGTGCCTGCGAGGTCGACGATGAATTTACCATCGGCGTCCGAGTAGGTCGACGAGCTGGTGAACTTGGCAAAGCCGAGATCATAGTCGAGCGCGAGATTGTAGCTCGTGAAGTCGGACTGGAAGAGATCCGGACGGTCGGTCAGGCGGATGAACTCACCACGGTTCGGATTGGTCAGACCAGAATCGTCCGGCTGGCTGTTCTCATGGATGACCATGAGCTGCAGGTCGAGCGCGTCGGTCGGTTCCCAGCGCAGGACAGCGCGGCCGCCATAGGAGGTCAGCGAGTTGGCGCCTTCGATGCCGGTGCCGATATTGTCGACCCAGCCTTCTTCATCGCGGTAGAAACCGACGACGCGCAGGCCGAGTTCGTCCTCGACCAGCGGAATGTTGACCATGCCGTTATAGCGCTGGCGGAAGGCATCACCGTCTGTCAGGCCGTAATCAACAAGCGCAGAGGCTTCGAACTTCCTTGTGTTCGGCTTTTTCGTCAGGATACGGACGGCACCGGAGAGGGAGTTTGCGCCGAACAGCGTGCCTTGCGGACCGCGCAGGACTTCCACGCGCTCAACGTCGTAAAGCGTCGGATCGAGAATGGTCGAGTTGCCATTCGAGGAGATCGGCAGTTCGTCGATGTAGATGGCGGTGGGTGCCTGAAGGTTCGCGCCGTAGCCGTTGGTGGCGATGCCGCGGGTGGTGAAGTTGTTGAAGTTGGCCGTCGGCTGGTTGATGACCACGCCGGGCGTTTCGCGGGCGAGGCCGTCATAGCTGACAATGCCTTTTTCGGAGAGCGTTTCCTGCTGGTAGGCGGTGACGCTGAGCGGAACGTCTTGCAGGCTTTCTTCGCGGCGGGTGGCCGTGACGATGACCTTGTCGAGGCTGCGCTCGGCTTCGCCTTCCGCGCGGCCGGCAGACTGGTCTTCCTGCGCAACAACCGGGGCTGCCACAAAAGTGGACAGCATAACGGCGGCGCTCGCGGATGCGAGAATTCTGGCTTTCATGAGTAACCTCCCTGGGTGCGCGGTCTCTGTTGTCAGCGCTGCGAATTTGATCAGCGAAATTTCAGAACCTGTCAAGCTTCACTCTCGCGCGAGTGAACATCTTTCCGGAAGTGTGGCGGGGGCGCATCCCCCCC
>DNFL01000189.1:29900-33168 GCA_003486945.1 Hyphomonas sp.
CCCCCGCCGTTTGCGCGGGTAGAATATCGTTTTGAAATCAATGAGATGACAGCATGGCAAGACCAAGCGCGAGGACGCGCGGGGTCGTGGGCGGCGATGGGGCGGCTGAAAATTTTTCGCGGAGTCGCGGGTGGGAGCTCAGTCCTGCCCGGTCTTGGCGCCTTTGCAGATTTCCATGAAGCCGGCGGCCATGAACCGGGCCATGCGGGCTTTCACGGCGTCGAAATCATCCGAGCTGCAGAGGCCGCCGGAGAGCCGGTCGATACGGCCGGTACGGGCGAGCGTGAGCATCAGGCCGCCGGAGACGAAGTGGTAGCTCCAGAAGATGTCCGCCTCGTCGCACTGCGGCAGGGCGCGCTTGAGAATGCCGATGAGGCGCAGGACGAGCCGGTCGAAATGCTCGTCAAACATTTCGGCGCCGAGCTTGGAGTTGGAGATCTGCGCGCCGAGGGTCGCGAAGTTTTTCCAGCCCTCGCCGCCCTGGATATAGAGATCAAGGTCAGTGTCGAGGAAGGCGCGCAGGGCGCCCTCGACGGTGGGTTTGTCGCCGCAGGAGGCTTCATATTCGTCCAGCGCCTTCATGCGTTTCGAGCGGGTGACTTCGGCGCGGCGGCGGAAGACTTCGTCGAACAGCTGGCGCTTGTCGGTGAAGTAGTAGTTCATCAGGCTGTGGTGCACGCCGACGCGCTGGGCCACGTCTTTCAACGTGGTGCCGTAGAGGCCGTGGATCGAGAACAGGTATTCGGCCGCGTCGAGGATCTGCTCCATCATTTCGGCACGCTGTTCCGCTTTCCGGGACTTTTTCGGCGGCGGCTTGGTCTCTGATGTCATGCTTGCTCCGGTTGCAGCTGACCCGCATTCTTCGCGAATCTCAGGATATCGCAAGTGAAAGCCCCATTGAGACAGGCTTCACAAGGCCGCAGGGCCAATTTTACGGCATGTGCCGGGTCAGAAGGCTGACCCGAGCACCGACCAGTCTGCAGCGCCGATTGCGGATACGACGAGCGTGATGAGAGCTACGAACGACACCATCCAGACAAGCCCTCGAAGATACGGGATGCCGATAGCATAGAGCGGCAGGTAGACGATACGGGCGCCCGCAAAGACCAGGGCAGCGATGCGCGTAGTTGCGGTGCTGTGATCCATCAGTGCAAGGATGATGACCACGCCGAGGAAGAAGGGCAGCGTTTCGTGCAGGTTGCGCAGAGCGCGGGTGAGACGGCCAAGGAGCGGGGAGTCCGGAACGCTGGAGGGCGTATCCTGCGCGGTGTTGGCATACGGCACACCGTGCACGCGGCGAAATTCGCCCGCCTGCAGGATGACCTGCACGATGCCAAGTGCGATGACGATCAGTGCGGCCAGCAGTTCTACGGTCATGAAATTCTCCCCGGGCAACCATGGCGGTGCGAGCTCTAATGATGGGGCCGCGCCGGAGCGGTGTCAAAACCGTCCCTTGGGGAAAGCTCAGGCGAGGCCGCGGGCCTTGATGGTGCTGCGCCCGGAATTGCGGGCTTCCTGCAGGCAGCTGTCGGCGAGGGCGATCACTTCTTCTGGCGTCATGCCGGGCTCACCACGCGCGAGACCGAAGGAGGCCATCACGCCGGAGATGATTTCGCCGGTATCACTGAGGGTATATTCGAGGCCGGCAAGAGCGTGCTTGATCTTAACCATCGTATTGTAGGCCGGCATCAGCTCGGCTTCCGGCAGGATGAACGCGAACATCTCGCCGCTATAGCGTGCGACCAAGTCCCCCTCATTGAGGCCGGCAACCATTTGCGCCGCGACCTTTTCAAGGAGCGCGTCAGCAGCGTCCTGGCCGTAAATTTCGATCAGTCCACTGAAGTTGGTAACATCAGCGAGCGCGACGCAGAAGCCGGTATTCATCTTCTCGGCGCGGGTTGCCGTGTCGGCGAGCGTCTTGTCGAAGGCGCGGCGATTGGCGACAGATGTGACGGGATCGCGGGTCGCCAGCGCCTGCACTTCTTCGAGCTGATGGTTCAGCACGCCGATCAGGTTCTGCGAGCGGGCAAGGCCATCGGTCAGCTCGCGCGTGGTTGCGGCCATGCGCCGGTTTTCTTCCAGCAGGCTGGAAACGACGGCGGCGAGCCCCTCTTCCGAATTTACTTCCGGCACTTTCTCGGCAAAGGAATCTAGCGTGCTGGTAAATGCGTCGTTCTGCTTCAGCCCCTTCTCGATGATTTCGAGCACGGAGCTGATCTCATTGCCGATCGCTTCGCTGATATTGTGGGTGACGAAGGTGGACTCGTCGCCGGCGAGATATTCCTGGAACAACGAGTCGATGTCGTAGGGGCTGAGCTGGTCTTTCAGCGCTACGAGGCCGTTGATGTCGGCAATCAGCGCTTCATTGGAACCAGTTGTGTAGGCAAACCATACTGCATAGGCGTTCGGAAACGGCGCGGTGTGATACTTGTCCATCAGGTTGAACACCCGGATGGCGGCCTGGCAGACTTCGCGGAAGCTGCGTTGGGCAGTGTATTTCGGCGCGGGAGCCGCCTGCAGCGCGTTGGCGTTCATAAACGGTAACCTGATCTGGACGGCCCTGAGGCCATTCGAATCCCGAATCTGCCCTTTTAGGGTTGGCAACGCGTTAACAAACGCCGGTTTCGGCGCCGGATCAGCACGATGCTGGCAGGAATCCGCGCGTTGAGGCACGCCCCAGAGGCATTTTCCTTCCCTAAGGTTAGGTCCAAAGTATCAGTCAGCGCTGTAGAAGCCGATATTGTCGATTTCGAACCAGGCGCTCTCGCCGCCCGGACGGCTCGCCAGGACACCGACCTGGAGGAGATCCTTGCCGGTCCAGACCGGGGCGGATTCGGGGTTTCCGGCAAATTTGAAGGCCGAGAACGGCGCGCTGAGCGCCTGCCAGCCTTTGCCAGCTGAAATGCTCGCCTCCCAATAACCCGAGAGCGTCAGGATGCGCAGCGTGTAGTCGCCCTCCCCGAAGAGATCGAGCGAGACGCCGTCAAAGCCGGTGACATCCGTTGGCGCGACGGAGCCGCGCCTGAGCGGGAAGATGATGCCTGCCATCGGACTTGTCTTGCGGGCCATCTGCGCACTGACGGACAGCGCATGACCGCCCTCGGGCAGCGGACGGCGCGCAGATGCGATGACTGAACGCTCTGCGCCAAAGTCGAGGTCTGTCACTGCCAGTGTGTCGAGTGCCGTGCGCCCATCTTCACGCTCGAAGTCGTCGATGACAGGCTTTGCCGCAATCGCCGGCAGCGACAGCGGCGGGGGGGGGGGAGAC
>DNFL01000189.1:33351-41603 GCA_003486945.1 Hyphomonas sp.
ACAGCGGCGGGAGCGGCGCAGGCTTTTTTGCATCGTGCAGCAGTTTTCCGTCGACGAAAACGAGACTGATCTTGCGGATATCGCTGATCGTTTCCCACGGCTTGCCATCAACGAGGATGATATCTGCGCGCTTGCCGGCTTCGATCGTGCCGCGATCTTCAATGAGACCGAGCGCGGCGGCGCTGTTTGCGGTGCCCGAGATCAGAGCATCTGCGGGCGACAGGCCGGCCTTCACCAGAAGCTCAAGCTCTCTCAGCGTACCTTCGCCGTGCACGAGGCTACCGATGCCAGCGTCCGTACCCAGAGCAACGGGCACGCCGGCACCGAACAGGGCGCGCAGGTTTTCTTCGGCGAGGCCGTATTTCCAGACGCGCTGACGGGTAGCGGCATTTTCCATGTCGAGGCTACCGCGCGGCTCATAGATGGCGAGCGTGGGGGCGTAGTAGAGACCGGAGGTGAGGATGTCGGCGACATGCTCCTCGCTCAGCGCGCGGTCCTGCAGGCTGTGGGCGATGATGTCGACGCCGGCGCGCGCAGCCTGACCGCCGCGCTCTGCGGTGACTGTGTGGGTAAGGATACGGATGCCGTTGGCGTGGGCTTCTTCCACGAGCGCGACGAGGGTTTCCTCATTCATGCTGGTTTCTTCCGGCGAGGTGCCATAGCGCCAGCCGTCGGTGAAAACTTTGATATAGTCGGGCTCGTATGGCAGGAGTTCCTGCACGGCGCGCTTCGCCGATTCCGGCGTGAACACCCATTTCGTGGTCGACTGATCGCTCCAGTCTGCACCGTGGCCGCCCGGCGTACTCATGCGCGCAACGAAATTGACGTGCGGCGACGGAACATTTTCCAGCCAGACGCGGCGCGGCGCGAAGGCTTCGGGCGCCTGATGGAAATCGTTCACAGTAGTGACGCCCGCGGCGAGGTAGCGCGCGGCGATTTCCGGCAAGGCATTCGGGTTGCCGCGCGGGCTCCAATGGGTGTGGACATCATAGAGACCCGGCAGCAGGGCGCGGCCCTTGCCGTCGATCACCTTTGCACCGCGCGGTGTTTTGGCTTTCGGCCCGGCTTCGACAATACGGCCGTCGCGAATGACCACCGTGCCGCGCCATGGAGCTGCGCCGGTGGCATCGAAGACCTCGACATTCTTGATCACAGTCGCCTTCGAAGGGTCCGCCCAGACGCCGGGTTGCAGAAGGGCTGCGCAGAGGGCTGCCGTCACGAGGGCATATATCAGGCGCTGCATTCAATTCTCCCTGCGCGGCGGCATCGGTGCCTTGCGTACCAATACCTGTCTGGCTGTCCAGACGCAGAGCAAGGCGGAATCCTCAAGGCACGGTGCAAAAATAACGCGGTTGTCATCGAGGGGGCCTTTGATCTTATGGCGGCAAGAAAGGCGGGTCCGGCAGAATGGCGCAGGATAAGAAGGCAAGAATGCCGAAGGTGCAGCTGGACGGCTGGGTGCGCCAGTACGGCGGGGCCCTGCGGAACTATTTCCGCCGGCGCGCGCCGGGGCACGCTGATCCGGATGACCTGACGCAGGAAGTGTTCGCACGGCTGGCGCGGCGCGGGAACCTTTCTGACATCAACATTGCCGAAGCCTACCTGTTCCAGACCGCCAACAGCGTGCTGATCGACAGCCTGCGGCGCACCGAAGCGCGCGGCGGATCGGCGCATGAAGAGTTCGAGGACGGCCGGCACGGGACCGAGAGCCTTGATCCGGAACGGCTTCTGATCGGCAAGGAGGCTGTGGAAAAGCTGGTTTCAGCGCTGTACGAGCTGCCTGAACCTGTGCGCCAGGCCTTCGCGCTCTACCATTTTGAAGAATTTCGGCATGCGGACATTGCGGGAAAGCTGGGTATTTCCGTCAGTACTGTTGAGAAGTATATGGCGCGGGCGAACGCCCACCTGCTGGCGCGCCTCAGGGACGGACAAGGCAACTGACGGGAAAGAATGAGGGATACTGACTTCCCCGATCCGGAAACGCCGATCCAGGAGGCCGCTGCCTTCTGGGACGCGCGGCTGCGCAGTCCGGACTGCACCGATGCGGAACGGGCCTATTTCCGGGCGTGGTGTGCTGAGGATGAACGTCACCGCGCGGCGTATGATGCGCTGCAGGCGGCGCTTGATGCGCTGCAGGCGGCGCGCCACCAGCCGGAAATCCGGGCGCTGCGGGATGCAGCGCTGGCACCGCGCCCGCGCAAGAGCTGGCGATTCGCAGGGATAGCGGCCGCACTGGCGATTGCGGCGGTGGCGACGCCGGTGGCCTGGATGACCCTGCAGGATCGCGGCGCTGGCGAGCAGGTTGCGGATGCACCGGTGTATTATGCGACGGCGGTTGGCCAGCAATCCGGCATCACGCTGGAGGATGGTTCGGTGATCACGCTGAACACCGACAGCCGTGTGCGCGTGACCTATGACGCCAGCCAGCGGCACATTGCGCTGCTGCGCGGCCAGGCGCTGTTCGAGGTGGCAAAGGAACCGAACCGGCCGTTCGTTGTGGATGCGGGCGGCAAGCGTGTCGTGGCGCTGGGCACGACGTTTGATGTTCGCCTCAACGGCAAGGATGTGGAAGTGACCCTTGTGGAGGGGCGAGTCGAAATTGCCGAGCAGACGGGCGCCGGGCGCAAGGATGCGCCGCAGCGGGTACGCCTCGAGATGGGGCAGCGGCTGGTTTCCAGTACGCGGGAAGAGCCTACCGTTTCAGAGATTGACACCAGCAAGGCGACAAGCTGGCGCGACGGGTTTGTCACCTTTGAGGAGACGCCGCTGATCGATGCGATTGCAGAGATGAACCGCTACTCCACCGTGCGCATCGTTGCCGCCGACTCGGCGCTGATGCAGCTGAAGGTGAACGGCGTGTTCCGCAGTGGCCAGCAAGCGCGCTTTGCGGAAGCCCTTGAAGAGTATTTCCCGGTCGAAGCGCACAGGGATGGCAATCTCATCGTGCTCAAAATGTCACAACCCATCTAGTATCTTCGCATCTGCCGGTATTTTCAGGCGGGTCACTGAAGGGTTTGCGTCGTAACGAGGGAAGGGCTCCCCCGGGCTTGGGGTCCCAAGGTCTGACTACATTTTCGTGAGGGCTAACATGATGACGAACAAAGACAGAAACGCGCTGAAGCGGGCGGCAATGGGCAGCGCGGCACTGGCTGCGATCGCTGCCGGGACAGCTGCAGCGGATCCTGTCGAGTTCACCATTGCGCCCGGCGCTCTGAGCAAGGCGCTCAACGAATTCTCGATGCAGAGTGACCGGGAAATTCTGGTTTCCTCCGAACTTGTTTCCGGCAAGCAGAGCAACGGCATCAGCGGCGCATACGAGCCTGAAGATGCGTTGATGAAACTCTTGTCGAGTGCCGGCCTCAACTACCGCCTCACGTCTTCGAATGTGTTCCTGATCGACGCCCCGAAGGCGGCGGTGCCGGTTTCGGCCCCGGTTGCCGAGCCTGAGATTCTTGGCGAGGGCGACCAGGAAGTCGAACCGGTTGCGGTTGTGCCCGCAGACGAGGCTTCGGCGAATACCGAACGGCGCGAGCAGGTGATCGTGGTTGTCGGCTCGCACATTCAGGGCGCGCGCACGACAGACGCGCTGCCGGTAACCGTGGTCGGCGAAGAGGCCATTGCGGCGATCGGTGCACATTCCGGTGACGATCTTTTCCGTTCCATCCCGCAGATGGGCGACGTGACGTTCAACAGCGGCTACCTGCCCCAGTCGAGCAACGCCGCGCGCGGCGATGTCGGCTCGGTGAACCTGCGCAACCTCGGCATCGGCAACACGCTGGTGCTGCTGAACGGCCGCCGCGTTGTGCAGCACCCGACTTCGCGCGCCAACGAAAACCTCGTGCCGGTTCTGACCTACAACACCAACGCCATTCCGACTGCCGGCGTGCGCCGCATTGAAGTGCTGCGCGACGGCGCGGCGGCAATCTACGGCGCGGATGCCGTGGCGGGCGTGGTCAACACTGTGCTGCGCGAAGTGCGCAGCGGCGGCGACATCACTCTGCAATATGGCGGCGCGGAAGGCACCGACCTCAACCAGCTGGATATCAACGGCACGTTCGGCACCGATTTCGCCGGCGGCAAAGGCAACGTCTCCGGCTTTCTCGGCTACACGACGCGCAGCGAACTTTCGACCACGGACCAGGAATGGACGGCGACCGCGAATCGCTCGGGCTTCTTCATCGGAACGTCGCTGCAAGGCGTCGGCACGCTGAACCGCACCAACACCATCAGCGGCTGGGGCAACTTCGCCACCATCGGCACCGGCACGGTCACGATGAACGGCACAGCAGTGACCACAGCGGCAGGCGCCTTCGCAATCATTCCGTCCGCAAACGGAAATTGCCGCGCTTCGCTGGGCAACGGCATCTGTATCCGCACCGGCACGCGCGCCACCGCCGGCGTTGACGCCAATACCCGCTATGACTGGAACGCCATCGGCACCTCGCTGACGCCGGAAATGGACCGTATCAATCTCTTCTCTACGGCCCGCTATGACTTCGACAACGGCATCAGCGCTTTTGGCGAACTCGGCTACTATCAGGCCGAAACAAGCGCACTGCAGGTTTCCTCGACCATCCTGGCCGCCGCGCGCATCACGGTGCCTGCATCGAACTACTGGAACCCCTTCGGCCCGGTGACGTTCGCTGACGGCACGCCCAACCCGAACCGCCTGCCCGGCCTCAACATTTCTGCGAACGGCGCAGCTGTTTCGCTGGCCAGCTATCGCTTTGACGATTTCGGCCTGTCGCGCGTCGACGTTGAGAATGATCAGTATCGTATCCTTGGCGGACTTCGCGGCGATTGGGCAGGCTTCGACTGGGAAACGGCGCTGGTCTATTCGGAAGCAAGTGTGCGCGACGCGCAGGACGGCGTCAGCTCCACGCGTATCCAGGAAGCGCTGTCCTGGTCAACGCCGGACGCCTACAACCCGTTCAATGGCGGCAATGTGAACAACCCGACCGGGCTGGACACGACCATCTCCAACGCCGCTGCGCTGGACTATGCCCGTGTACGGACGATCCGAGATTCACGTACGACGCTGGCGCAGTGGGACGTGAAACTGACGAAGAAGGATCTGTTCACCTTGCCCGGCGGGGATGTCGGCATGGCGACGGGCGTGGAAGTGCGCCGCGATACGCAGCGCGACGACCGTGACCCGCATGTCGATGGCACGTTCACCTATACGGACAGCGTTACCGGCATCGTCTCGCCCAGCGACCTCGTCGGCACCAGCGACACACCAGATACAAAGGGATCGCGCACCGTTGGCGCCACTTTCGTGGAGTTCGCCATTCCGCTGATTTCGCCCGAGATGGAAATTCCTTTGGTGCAGTCGCTGGAGATGCAGCTGGCCGGCCGCTACGAGAACTATTCGGATTTCGGCGACATCGCCAAGCCGAAGGTCGCGCTCGGCTGGACCGTGTTTGACGGCCTGCGGTTCCGCGGCTCCTGGGCACAGGCATTCCGTGCGCCGAACCTTGAACAAATCAACGCCACAGTCGTTTCGCGATCCAACACACGCACGGACTGGGTGCGCTGCCAGGCAGACCTGAATGCCGGACGCATCACCTCGTTCGCCGCCTGCACCAACCAGGGCTTCGCCACAACAGGCCGGCGCGCCGGGAACCCGGACCTCAAGGCCGAGACCGCCGACACCTGGACGATTGGCACTGTGATCCAGCCGCGCATCCTGCCGGACGACGTTGGATCGATCACCTTCACGGCGGACCTTTGGAATGTGGAACAGGAAGGCCTTGTCGGCATCTATGGAGAAGGCAACGCGCTGATCCTTGACTACCTGATGCGCATGCGCGGATCGAGCAATCCGGACGTGGTGCGCGCTGATCCGACGGCGGATGAAATCGCCGCGTTCGCCGGCACCGGCCTCGCGCCGGTCGGGCGTGTGCTCTACGTCAATGACGCCTACCGCAACCTGCAACCGCAGACGGTTCGCGGCGTCGACATCTCGGCCAACATGTCGCTGGACCGCACGCCGGTTGGCCGCCTGAACTTCGATGTGAACGTTGCCCGCCTGCTTGAGTATGAGCGTCAGGCTTCGCCTGATATCCAGGCTCTGATCGATGCGCGCGCCGCAGGCGAGATCAATTCCGGCACGATCATCACGGGCGGAGGAAATCTGCTGCGCCAGGATGGATCGCCGGAGTGGAAGTTCAATGCCTCGGTCACCTGGCAGCCGACGGATGCGATTACTTTCGGCGCATTCACCCAGTATACCGGAAGCTATCTGGACACGACCATACTTGATCCGGTCGGGCGCAACTGGGAAGTCGACAGCCAGCGCACGATCAATCTCTACGGCCAGTATGAATTCACCGAGGGGCTGATCTCCGATACGCGCGTGCGCCTTGGCGTGCGCAATATCGAAGACAAACTGCCCCCGATGGATTCCAGCTCCAGCGGATTCAATGGCGCCCTCTATCAACCCTATGGCCGTTACTGGTATGCAAGTGTCCGCAAGAGCTTCTGAGCTCTGAGGACACGCAGACAGGAAACGCCATGCGGCATGAAAAACGACCGGCCCGCAGAAATGCATTGATTGCAGGCGGGCCGGCGTTGTTGATGCTGGCGGCGTGTGCCACGGCGGCGAAGGACTTCGCCGCGCCGCTCACCGTTGCCGAAACGCCGGTGCGCGCGCAGGCGGCAGGCGGCGAATACATCTCCTGGATCGAGCACATCATCGATGCGGAAGATGTGAATGGCGGCGTGCCCATTCGCGGCGGCGACGGCATCGTGATCGCCGACCTTGATGGTGACGGCTTCGAGGATGTTGTCACCGTGCAGGAGGATTCCAATCACCTGCGCGTGGCCTATGGCAGCGCAGATCCGGATGTCTGGATACTGAGGACTATCGCGGAAGGCGCGGCAGTGGCTGCCGTTGAAGATGTGGCAGTTGGTGATCTCAACGGTGATGGCTGGCCGGACCTGGTGACGGCCAATGAAGAGGCCCACCTCGCATACTTCCAGAACCCCGGCGCCGGTGCGCGCGATGAGCCTTGGCCGTCGCTGATCCTGCCCTTCTCGGAGGGTCGCGGATCCTGGCTGCGCGTGTTCATTGCCGACATCGATGGCGACGGCATGCTGGACCTGACGGCCGCCAACAAGGGCGGCGCGGATATCATCGTGCGCGAGACGGGAGCGCCCAACTCGCATGCGACATCGCTGATCACATTGCATGGCCCGCCGCTGGAGCCGGCATCGTGGCGCGAGCAGGTGCTCTATATGAAAGATGTTCCGAACACGGCGCTTCCGTATGACTTCAACGGCGACGGGCGGCTGGACGTGCTCGCGGCGGAGCGGCTGAGCCAGCGGATGATCATTCTGCTGAACGACGGCAATGCGGAGGATGGCAGTGTCATTGTTTCCGAATGGCCGATCGGGATTGTTGCCGGGTTCGATGTGCCGGAAGGCTGGCGCGGATTTGGCAATGCGTTCCAGGCGGATGTCGCAGATCTCAACGGCGATGGGCGGCCGGATATCGTTGTGTCGATCAATGAGCGGGTAGAGGGCGACCCGGCAGCGATGTATTCCGGACTCGGATGGTTGGAGCAGCCGGAAAAGCTGGACCTGCCCTGGCGGTATCACCGCATTGGCACGACGCTGCCGGACCTGACTATCGGTATACATCTGGCCGACATTGACGGCGACGGCGATCTCGATGCGGTCACCGGTGGGTATTCGGGGCTGAACGTGCTGTCGGGCACCTATTCCGGCGCGTCGCGGGAGTATGATGATCCGTCGGTGACGGCGGCTTCGACCGTTGGCCGGATTACCTGGTATGAAAATCCGGGCGAGGCTTCGGGCGAATGGCCGCGCCATGACATCGTGCGGCAGGTCCGCGGCATGTATGACATGTTCCTGACGCGCGACATGGACGGTGACGGCGACCTCGACATAATTGCGCCGCGCGGTAATTCCGGCAGTTTTGACGGCGCCTTCTGGCTGGAACAGGTGCGCAGCGCCGAGCCGCGCCCAGCCTTCACGCCGGCGCGGGAGGCAGACAGCCGCCACCTCCCGCTCCCGCCTGACAACTGGCTCGAGCTTTACGACCGGGCCGAAACTCTGGTCGCACCGAACAAGGCCGAGTAATCCGTCCGTTTACGGATCGCTAAGACGTCATCTCTTCCAGTTCCATGCCTTTGGTTTCGCGGACGAAGTACCAGACGAAGGCTGCGGAGATAGCGGCGGAGATGGCGTAGAACCCGTAGGCGCCGGCCAGGCCGATCCAGGCGGTG
>DNFL01000057.1:0-391 GCA_003486945.1 Hyphomonas sp.
CGAACGACATTCCCCTCGCCGCCAAGCCCATCAACCGCGCTGCGCATCGCCGCACGGACGAGGCCTGGCTTGAAACGGCTTTCCAGCAGAAGGACGTCCTGATCCTTGTGCTGCGCGACGGCGCGCCGCTGGTTGCGCGCGATGGCGGCCTCGTCTGGATGGGGCCGGAGATCGAACGCGTATCGCCTGGCTCGCCGCGACTTTTCCTCGGGGAAGACACTGCCGGCGCGCCGGTCTTCGCATTCGATCTTCCGCCACGCTTCGAACTTGCAGGCTCGCTGATCGAAGGCATCGGCGAGTTCACCGACTTCCGTCAGGCCGCTGCACGCATGCCGGCGATGGACGCGAACTGCGCCTCAACTGCGCGCAGCCTGTTCCTCTGGCACGGCTC
>DNFL01000057.1:640-10940 GCA_003486945.1 Hyphomonas sp.
CAGCCTGTTCCTCTGGCACGGCTCGCACGCCTTCTGCGCCAAGTGCGGCGGCAGGAACGGCGTGGTCGATGCAGGCTGGAAAGCGCAGTGCGCAATGTGCGGCGCCGAACATTTCCCGCGCACGGATCCTGTTGCAATCATGCTGGCCGTGCGCGGCGACAAGGCGCTCATCGGACGGCAGAAATTCTGGCCGGCGGGTTTCATGTCCTGCCTCGCCGGCTTCTGCGAGCCAGGTGAAACGATCGAGCAGGCCGCCGCGCGCGAGCTGTTCGAGGAAGCGGGCATCATCTGCGACCCGGCGCGCGCCGAATATGTCGCCTGCCAGCCCTGGCCCTACCCCTCTTCGCTGATGATGGGCTTCATCCTGCCCGCCGACAACGAGGAGATCAGCATCGACTCGAAGGAACTGGAGAGCGCACGTTGGATTCCGCGCAGCGAGATGCGGGACATTCTCAACGGCACCCATGCCGAGCTATTCTGCCCGCCATCACAGGCGATTGCGCACCACATTATGAAGGAATGGGCCTTCAGAAACGATTGACCGTGTACGGACTAATACAGGATTTCGCCTGAAAAATGAAATTTGGGAGTTGATTTCCCACGAATCAGCATATTATTGGCAGGCCATACAAAGGAGATCGAAGATGGCAGTTGCAAAGAAACCCGCCGCCAAAAAAACGGCTGCGAAAAAACCCGCCGCGAAAAAGCCTGCTGCAAAGCCGGCTGCCGCTAAGAAGCCGGCCGCTGCAAAAAAACCCGCCGCCAAAAAACCGGCTGCAAAGAAGAAGAAGTAAGTCTACGGACTATCTTCAAATTGAACGGGCGAACGCAAGTTCGCCCGTTTTTCTTTTTGTTTTTCAAGGATTTTGCGCGCAATCCTGAGAAGGCTTCCGGTTCCGCCTGACCCGCAGGTGCAGGCCTGGAACGCGGGGCACGCAAACGCCGCTTCACGCGCCTGCGCCGGAGTTATCCACAGGCAGTCTCTGCCTCGCCCCACCATCGTCGGATACGCAAACGCCGGCAGGTCTCCCTGCCGGCGCGTCGTGAGTCAGATGCTGCCGACCTACTTGTTGATCGCGGGCCAGTTGGTATCCGCGGCCGCGATGAAGCCCGGGATGTCGGCCTCCCACTTCTTTTGTACCGAAGTGTTGTAGTTGAGATACAGTCGGCCATCGACGACCTTCCAGTTCTTCGCGTCGCCTTTCGCGTGGTAGCCTTGGCTCACCGCCCAGGCACAATAGCCGCCATACTGCGGCGCGTACTTCGCCGGATCTGCTTTGAATGCATCGCGGCTTGCTGCGCTCGCGAAGCGAAACTCCGCGCCCTGATAGGTCGCTGTGAAGGCCTTTGTGCCTTTCACGGGCTTGCCTTCTGTAAAGTACGCGTCCGGATCGTGGCCTTGCAC
The DNA here is from genome assembly GCA_003486945.1 of Hyphomonas sp. GTDB lineage: Bacteria > Pseudomonadota > Alphaproteobacteria > Caulobacterales > Hyphomonadaceae > Hyphomonas. The sequence continues at coordinate 2,046 of DNFL01000057.1, forward strand.
CGCGATGTTGTCGAAGGCGCTGGTATATACCGGCGGCTCGGCCAGCGCCGCTGATGGCAAGGCAATGACCGGCACAAAAACCAGTACGGCTGCGGCGAAGATGGGGCGGAGTTTCATCGGGGTCATCCTTTTGATGAAGTCGAAGAAGAAAGTGCGGCCGCGAAAGGTGTGCTGAAGGAGATCAACCCGCCGCGGCCGCGTTCAGGACCGCGCAGGGGTGGGCTGCGGTCCCGAATTGGAATCTGGAATGAGCGCGGCAAGCACGGCGCGCGCGAGTTCGGCAATCGTTCGGCGCCCGGCGACCAGCATGGCGACCGACGACAGCCACACGACGACAGCCATCGCAAACAATCCGCCGCCATCCGCATTCGGATCGATGCCGAGCGGCGTGAACAAGTGGAAGCTCACCGCACCGGTCATCACGGCTGCTGCGATCAGCGCTCCGACCGTCCGCAGGCGGCGGAGCGCGGGGACAAGGCTGGCCAGCAGCAGTGCAGCAGCGGCCAGCTCTGCCGCTCCGATGACGTACTGGCTGAACAGGCCCGTCTGCGCGAACAGGCCAGCGGCGCCGAAGCTGGCGGCCCAGGCATCAAGCTTGCCGAAGATCGTCTGCGTTTCCGGGGCGTTGGTGAACTTGAAGCGCAGGCTGTCCAGAAAGACGGCCGAGGCGACAAGGGAATATGCGGCAGGCGCATACTTGCTGATTGGGTTTGTCATTTGGAGTGTCCTGAAGATGCGCTGCTCATGCCCAAATCGGGGCGGCGCCTCAAAGCACGGTCCTGTGAAGGATCATCACGGCTGCGTGACTTCCCGGTCCCTCTCGCAGAACGCGCGTGCTTGTCCTATGTTTCATGCGCCAATCGCATGAGGGGGATCATCTTGGACCGGATTGATGCAATGCGCCTGTTCATCCGAGTTGCGGATGCGGGCAGCTTCTCGCGCGCCGCGGCGGATCTCGAACTTGGGCAGCCGACTGTTTCGCGCCGCGTGCAGGACCTTGAAGCGGCACTTGGCACCACCCTCTTCCAGCGCACCACACGCGCGCTCAGCCTCACTGAAGCCGGTGAGCGCTTCTACCGGCGCGCCGCCGACATCCTCGCCGAGTTCGACGAGGCCGAAGCCGAAGCGCGCGGCCTGGAACATGCGCCGGTCGGTCTCCTGCGCATCTCGTGCTCTCATTCGTTCGGCCGCCGCGTCATCGCGCCTGCGGCTGCGAGCTTCCTTGCGCAATGGCCGAACATCCGCGTCGATCTGATTTCAGATGACGGTCTGACGGACCTTGTCGCCGAAGGTGTCGACATCGCGTTCCGTCTCGGCGAGATGCGCGACTCGCGGCTGATGGCGAAGAAGGTTGGCGAAGCATCGCAGGTCGTGTGGACGTCGCAGTCCTATCTCGACCGGCGCGGCACGCCGCAGCATCCGTCAGAGCTTGGCGATCATGATGCGGTCACCTTCCGCCATGCGCGACAGACCGTGTGGGACCTCACCAAGGGGAACGAACATTTCGAAGCGCGCGTCGATGGCCCCTTCCGCGCCTCCTCTGGCGAGACGCTTCTGGAAGCTGCGGCAGGCGGGCTCGGCCTGTTCCTTGCGCCCGCATGGCTTGCCTCGGAATGCACCGGCGAAATCCGTCTCGTCCGCGTACTGCCGGACTGGCAAGGACCTAGCCTGCCGATCCATGCGGTGTGGAGTTCAGGCAAGCTGCGCGGCAAGGCAAAGCTGTTCGTCGATCATGTCGAGCCAGCGATCACCGCCGCGTGCGGACTGACGCGGCTGGAGTCCGCGCGGCCCTGATCCGCGTCAGAGTTTCGCGCCGGTCGCCTTCGGGAACACGCCGAGAATTTTCAGCGATTGCGAGAAGAAGCCGAGTTCTTCGAGAGCGAGCTGCACCGGACGCTCGTCCGGGTGACCTTCGATCTCGGCATAGAACTGCGAGGCTTCGAACGAGCCACCGACGAGATAGCTCTCGAGCTTCGTCATGTTGACGCCATTGGTCGCAAAACCGCCGAGGCCTTTGTACAGCGCAGCCGGAATGTTGCGCACCTCGAAGATGAACGCGGTCTTCGCCGGGCCGTCGCCGGCATCAATGTCGGCGGGCTCGCGCGACATGATGACGAAGCGTGTGGTGTTGTGGATCGCGTCCTCGATATTCTCCGCGAGAATTTCGAGGCCGTAGACTTCCGCCGCAAGGCGTGGGGCGATGGCGGCGACGGACTTGTCCTTCAGCTCCGACACTTCGCGCGCGGCGCCTGCGGTGTCGGCTGCAGTGACCGGTTCAATGCCATGCTTGCGGAGGAAGTTGCGGCACTGGCCAAGGCCCATGATGTGCGAGCGCGCCTTCTTCACCTCTTCAAGCTTGGTGCCCGGCAGGGCCATCAGCTGGAAACGGATCGGCAGGTAGAATTCGCCGGTGATGTGCAGCTGGGTTGTCGGCAGCAAATAGTGGATGTCGCCCACCCGGCCGGCGATGGTGTTTTCCACAGGGATCATGGCCAGGTCTGCCTCGCCCCGCTCCACGGCCGAGAAACAGTCCTCGAACGTGCGGCAGGCCATGGGGTCATGGTCCGGAAAGGCCTCCCCGCAGGCAATATGCGAGTTCGCGCCGGGTTCGCCCTGATAGGCAATTTTGAGCGTCATTCCGGAAATCCCTGCCATACCCGCCGCCGGACCACCCGCCGGACGTGCGTCTGATCGCCGCGACACCGGGGGGCAGCGCCCCTCGCAGGCACCGTTTATATTGTGCGCACCCGGTTAGCGTGCCAAAAGGCGCCCGCCAAGACGCAAAAACGCGACAGATTCGAAGGATTGCCCCCATGGGAGAACTCGGTCTCAACAAGATCTTCGGCGCCCTGCTGGCCACAGCGCTCGGCATGATGGCGCTGATAGAGCTGCCCAAGGTCATTTTCGGTGACAGTGCTGCCCATCACGGCGACGATCACGGCGAAGTTCACTCGCTCAGCGAGAAGATGTGCGCGCAGTTCCACTACTGCGTCGAGATCGCCGAAGCGGCCTCTGCTGGCGCTGTGGAAGACGTGTTCGACCTCGGCGCTGCCCTCGCAATTGCCGACTTGAGCCGGGGCGAGCGCCTGTTCGCCGGCCAGTGCGCGACCTGCCACACGATTACCCCCGGCGGCGCCAACGGCACCGGCCCGAACCTCCACAACACGGTCGGCGCGAGCAAGGCCCATATTGCCGGCTTCAACTATTCCGCTGCGATGAACGCCGCTGAAGGCGAGTGGTCCTACGAGAATCTAGACGCCTGGCTCAAGGCTCCTGCCAGCTATGTCCGCGGCACGTCGATGTCGTTCGCCGGTGTGAAGCGTGACCAGGACCGCGCCAACGTCATCGCTTACCTTGCAGCCAATACCGAGAACGCACCCGCCTTCCCGGAGCCGCGCCCGGCGGCTGAAGAAGCCCCCGCGGACGGCGAAGCTGTTCCGGCTGACACTGCTGCCGAGCCGGGCGAGGGCGAAACCGAAGCCACGGACATTGAGCTTCCTCCGGCTGAGGGCGAAATCGCCCCGGCCGAAGAAGTCGAGCCGACCTGATCAGCATTTGATCCGCATAAAGAACCCCCGGCTGAGGCCGGGGGTTTTTGTTTGGGTCAGCAATAGCGTTTCCATTTCTCCGCTTCGAGGAAGGTGATGAACTCCTTCTTGAAACGGCCCTTGTTGATGCCTTCGCGCAGCCAGTCGCCGTGCAGGGCATATTCATACCGGATGATCGGATACCAGGTGCGGCAGAGATAATCATTGCCGGGCACGCGGTCGTAGATCGTCTCGAGGAAATTGAACATCAGGAAGGCATAGACGCCGTAGGCTGACGAATTGCCCCGCGCTTCCGCACTCTGCGGCTCGACGAGCCAGGGCCGGTCGATGCCGAGTTTGATGATGTCGAAATAGAGCTTGTCGAGTTCGGCATAGTGCGCATTCTTCAGCGTCTGCGCGAAACGGCGCAGCGAGACGACGCCCGCCACCAGCGTTGCCAGAAAAGCGATGGCGGTAAGGACATCGCCCGTGGTGAGATGATTGCTGAAACTGATGACTGGCATATGCCCCCCCCTAGACCAGTTGAATGCTGCGGCGGTGCCCTTCGAACATCCGGTCAAGACGCGGATCGGACGGGTCGCACTTGTAGACATTGACGTAGACGTCCTGCACCGCGCGGCGCAGGCGCGCGGTCTCGATCGAACTTCCCTTCGCACCAAGTACCAAGAGGCTCATGCGCGGCGGCGGTCCGTAATTCTCGAGCGGCAGGATATAGTCGAACCCGTCCAGCTCCAGGCACCCAAGGCGGCGATAGAACTGCTTGCGGCTGAGCCGGATGCGCTTTTCCTTTTCGCTGACCTTGTCCTTCTCGGAATCCACCTCGATCAGCAACAGCATGCGCGGATCCGTTCGGCTCGCCTCGAAGGCGGCGCGGAAGAGCTGTGAACCGAGACCTTTGCCCTGAAGTTTTGGAGAGACCGCGAGATATTCCAACAGAAGCGCCTGCTGCGCCTCTGACGCATAGAGGATGGCGATACCTGCAATCTCACCCTCATACTCGAAGGCCCAGTAGCGGAAACCCGGGTGCTTCAGACCGGCAACGATCTGGGCGCGGGTCTTCTGCTCGCCGCGCGGGATCGCGGTTTCATAGATCGCGTAAGCCTCGCGGAAGGCGCGGGTGCGGGAGCTGGTGAGCAGGAGGACGCGGATGGAGGTCATGCCGCGCATGTTGGCACGTTAGTCTACGGCCATCCACTCCGGCGTCACGCCGCGCGTCCTGGCGACGTTTACACGACGCACGCAGGTCACCTCGCCCGCAATTCTGGAGATACGGGAGATCGCTGCGCTCAGCGGCTCGCGGGCCACTGCCATGTGCCAGGCATTGGCATGCAGCAGTTCGTCCGGCCGCGTCATGATGCCGACATGGCCCTCCCAGAAGATGAGGTCGCCGCGCTTCAGCGCGCCGGGCGCCTGCCAGTGGTCCAGTTCGTCTCCCGCCCAGGCGGCCTGCATGTCGGAATCGCGCGGCAGCAACACGCCGCACGCTTCGAAAGCCTGCTGGGTGAGGCCGGAACAATCGAGCCCCGGCTCGCCGCGCCCGCCCCAGAGATAGGGCGCTTCCAGAAACCGTTCGGCAATGCCGGCCGGGTCAGCGCTGAACACATCCAGCCCGGCAAGATGGCGCTCATGCACCCAGCCGCTGCGCCCGCAATCGATCCACGCGCCTTCGCGCTGACCGGTCACCGTCAGCAGGGCGCCGAGGGGCAGCAGCGACGGGTTCGGCGATTTGAGATCGGGCGCGCGAAAGCCGAGCGTGAGCAGCGCGCTGACCTTGTGCGTCGGGGCCATGACTTCGCGCGAGAGCGCGGCCACGGGCACCCAGCCGGTATAATGATCCCTCCGCGCGCGGACGAGTGCAAAGCCGCCCTCTTCGCGGAACACATCGGCCACCTCGCCGCAGAGGAGCTGGGTGTCGAGCCGGGCGGCTTCCTGCGGCTGGTCGCGCAGCGGCGCGGCGGGCATGATGACCTGACGCGGCACTGCTGCCCCTGCGGGGCGGGCAAGGCGTTTGTCGTTCAGGTCGGGCATGGGAAGGCCCCCCGGCTGCGCTCTCAGGCGGCGGCGCTGGACCGTTTGGCCGGAGATTTGCCGCCCGTCTCCTCGCCCGAAGCCGCGGCCAGAATAAGGCGGGCAAAGGCGCGCAGATAGGTCATGCCGGCGGGCGTGCGCTCAATGAAGATCGAACGCAGATCAGAATCGTCCGGAAGGCGGCGGATGAAGTCGAGACGCTCCAGCGCGTCCAGCGCGCGGGTGATCGCCGGCTTCGCCACACCGAGGTGTTCAGCCAGGCCGCGCACGGTGTGGGGGCCGGGCATCAGGGCAACGCTCATCAGCACAGCCTGCTGACGGGCCGTCAGGTCCGGCGCGTCCGAGCGCACCGAGGCGGTGACCGCCTTGCGCCAGAGTTCGAGCCCTTCCCGTTCCGATAACTGCATTGCCTGTTTCTCCACAACCACGCCAGAATCGCGCGTGGGGTGAATCTCAGGTGATTTGCCCGGAGCGTCCAGACCTTCAGGCCCGCCTCTTCACATTCCGGGCAAAACACCCGAAATAGGGGAATGGCCGCCGCTCACCCCCCTCATACGCACGGGCACGCGAACACGCCGTGCAGCCCTGCGGACACGGACGCTTTCCTTGCGGAAGCCGAAGCCCTTGTCGTGCGCCAGGGCCAGCGGATGACGCGCATCCGCCGCAAGGTATTGCGCCTGCTGCTGGAAAGCGCGGGGCCTGCTAAGGCCTATGACCTGCTGGCCAATCTCGACGGTGAAGGCGCGGCCAAGCCGCCGACCATCTACCGCGCGCTCGATTTCCTTCAGGAGGCCGGCCTCGTCCACAAGATCGAGAGCCTGAACGCCTATGTCGCCTGCGGCCATACCAGCCACAGCCACTCGGCCGTGTTCCTGATCTGCGACAAGTGCCACTCCGCCGAGGAGCTGCATGCGGTGGCCACTAGCAATGCGCTGAAAGCCGAAACGCGCGGCGCAGGCTTTCACATGGCGCGCGCGGTGGTCGAAGTGCGCGGCACCTGCCGGAACTGCGCGGCATGATCCCGCTTTGGCAGGGCAGCTGCAATCAATGGGATTGCGACGAGATGGGGCACATGAATGTGCGCGTCTATGTCGAGAAACAATTGGAAGGCATGATCGCGCTCGCCCATGCGGCGGGCATGCCGAACGCGTTCCGCCCGGATTCGCCCGCCACCATCCTGCCGGTGGACCAGCATATCCGCTTCGTGCGCGAAGTGCTTCCCGGACGGCCGCTGTCGATGAAAGGCTGCGTGCTGGAAATCGGCGAGCATAATGCGGTGATCTATCAGGAACTGCGCCATTCGGATGGCAGCCTGTCGGCCTCCTTCCGTACACGGATTATTCATGTCGACACAGCGGAAGGCACACCCTTCCCTTGGTCGAGCCGCCCGCGCGCGAAGCTGCAGGCGCTGAAGGGCACAACCCCGGATGAAGCGAAACCGCGATCATTCGATCCGGATGCGCCGGGCCTTGCTGTTTCAGACATTACCCTGGAGCGCGTTGCGAAAGTCGGTGCGCCGTTGATCGGCATGGGCGCCGTGCCGCCGGACCATTGCGGCGCACATGGCTGGATGCAGCCCTATTGGGTGATCGGGCGCATTTCGGACTCCGTGCCAAACCTGCTCGCCGACTGGCGCGCCCGGGTCGGACAATCCGCAGGCGGACGGCGCATGGGCGCCGCCGTGCTGGAATACCGCATCCGCTATCACCGCCACCCGCAGGCGGGGGATGTGTTCGCCGCCTACACTTCGCTCGGCAAGGTGCAGGGCAAGACGCACGCGCTGGTGCACTGGTTCATGGACCCGCTGACGGGCGGACCGTGGGCAACGTGCGAAGCGGTGGCCATTTCACTCGACCTCGACGCCCGCAAGGCGGTGGAAGCGCCGCCGGAAATGCTGGCGGAGCTGGAACGGATTGCTCCGCGTGGATTGAGTATCTAATTCTCTAGCCCTTCAGATAAGGCGCCAGAATCTCCGCCAGTCTCGGGATATGATCCGGGTGCAGACCGGCGATGTTGATGCGGCCGGAGGTGGGCATGTAGACGCCGTGCTTGTCGCGCAGTTCCGCAGTTTGTGCGGCCGAGACAGGCAGCTGCGAGAACATGCCGTTCTGCAGGCGCAGCTGAGCGAGTTCGTTCGAGCCGGTCGCGGCGACTAGGGCGTCCGAGAAAGATACGCGCAGGGATTTCATCCGCTCGCGCATCGCCGTGAGTTCGGTATCCCATTCCGTGCGCAGCGCCGCGTCGCCAAGGATGGTGGCAACGATCCCCGCGCCATGCGCCGGCGGCATCGACCAGGTGGCGCGACCATTGTCAGCGACATGGGTGTAGGCAGCGTCGATACCTTCGCGGCTCTCACCGACCACAAGGAAGCAGCCGGTGCGTTCGCGGTAGAGACCAAAATTCTTGGAGCAGGAATAGGCGATCATCGCCTCGCCGGCCGCGGCGATGAAGGCGCGCACGCCTTTCATATCCTCGTCAAGGCTGTCGGCAAAACCGTGATAGGCGACATCGATCAGCGCCGCGAGCCTCTTGCCGCGCACCAGTTCGCCCAGTTGTTTCCAGAAGCCGACCGGGAAATCGATGCCCGTGGGATTGTGGCAGGGGCCCTGAATGATGACACCGTCGCCTTCTTTAGCCTGAAGCAGGTCTTCCAGCATGCTGGTGGGTGAGAATACTCCGCCTACGGCATAATTGTATTCTTTAACGTCGAGGCCGAGCGACTTCACCACATTCGGATGGTTCGGCCAGGTCGGGCGCGAGACCCAGACGCGGCGCGTGCCGGTCTTGCGCATCAGGCTAATGCCCTGGAACAACGCGCCGCACCCGCCGGGCGCCGTGAACGATATCACGCGGCCCTCCTTGCGGGCCGGGTGGCTCTTGCCGAACACGAAATCCTCGACATGGCCGCAGAAATCCGTGTTGCCGCGCTGGCCTTCATAGACCTTCGTGTCCTGCGCTGCGATCAGCTTCGCCTCAGCCTTTTTCACCGAACTGAAGATCGGCGTGAGGCCGGCGAGATCCTTGTAGACGCCGACACCGAGATCGAACTTCTCGCTACGAGGATCGGCGCGGTAGGCGGTCATCAGGCCCAGCAGGGCATCTGGCGGCAGCGGGGTGAGACCATCGAACAGCGACATGCGGGAAGCTCCCTTTTCCTGCGCCGACCCCTACCCGCTTTCTGCCGCGCGCGGAACCCTTGCCGCCTGCGACGCAGCGTCAGGAATTGCGCAGCGCGCGCAGATGGCAGAGGCTCACGCCGCCAGTTACAGGGAGAAACACATGGCCGCTTTCGTAATCCTGATCCGCGAGAAGCTGCGCG
>DNFL01000328.1:0-370 GCA_003486945.1 Hyphomonas sp.
GCGAGCCCGGTTGCCGTCGTCACCCATCGCTGCCCGCGCGCTGAAATGCAGGCAGCTGTTAACCGGATTGCGGGACTGTCCGTCTCCGTGGAGGATCCGCGCCTGATCCGCATCGAGGCGGCAAGCTGATTGCATAGAGGGCGGGCCAGATATCAGATGTCCCGCGGTTGGAGATAATTTCATGAAAAACAACGTTTTGACGCCGAGCCTTGCGGACGCAATGGTGCGTGTGACGGAAGTTACCGCTATCGCCGCTGCGAAACTCGCCGGCCGGGGCGACGAGAAGAAGGCCGATGCTGCCGCAGTGGATGCGATGCGCTCAGCCTTTAACGAAGTCGAATTCCGCGGCCGCGTCGTCATCGGCGAAGGC
>DNFL01000328.1:601-17352 GCA_003486945.1 Hyphomonas sp.
GCGCCGATGCTCTACATCGGCGAAAAGGTCGGCAGCGCCACCGGCCCCGGCAACAGCGATGCGCCCAAGATCGACATCGCGCTCGACCCGCTGGAAGGCACGACACTGACCGCGAAAGCCATGGCCAACGCGCTCGCCGTCCTCGCCATCGCGCCGCGCGGCGGCCTGCTGCATGCGCCGGACACCTACATGGACAAGATCGCGGTCGGCCCCGGCTATCCGGAAGGCATCATCAGCCTCGATGCTTCGCCGGCAGAAAATATCCGTGCACTGGCAAAACATTCCGGCCGCAAGGTTGAGGATATGACCGTCTGCGTGCTCGACCGTCCGCGCCATCAGGACATCATCGATTCCCTGCGCGATGCGGGCGCCCGCATTGCCCTGATCACTGACGGCGACGTCGCCGGCGTGATCGCAACGACCGATCCGGCCACCGGCATCGACATGTATGTCGGCTCCGGCGGCGCCCCGGAAGGCGTGCTCGCTGCGGCGGCCCTGAAATGCGTCGGCGGCCAGATGTTCGGCCGCCTCGTCTTCCGCAATGAAGATGAAAAGAAACGCGCCGCCCGCGTCGGCATCACCGATCTCGGCAAGACCTATTCGCTGAACGAACTCGCCTCCGGCGAAACCGTCTTCTGCGCCACCGGCGTCACCAAAGGCTCCCTCCTCGACGGCGTCCACTACAAGGACGGCCGTGTGATGACCCACACACTGGTGATGACCTCAGCCGATGGCCTCGTGCGCTATGTGCGCAGTGCACGGAAGGTTTAGGGGCCTACTTCCGCTCGAGCCCCGGAAATCCGAACATCGCAAACTGCAAGCTCTGGGCTATGCGATTCGCGCGTTCCATGAAGTAGGGCGCGGCGCCGGGCGTGGGCGCCGTATCGCGTAAGGTCTGCTCGAACAGGCCTAGCCAGATGTCGAAATGCCAGGGCGCAATGGTGCGGTGCCTGGCATGGGCGGGCACGGGCTTTCCGGAATAGCGCCCGGCATTGAGAGCGACCGAGGCCCAGAAATCCTTCATCGTCGTGAGGTGCGGTTCCCAGTCGGTGATGGCCTCATTGAACACCGGCCCAAGCAGGGGATGGGCCCGCACGCGGGTGTAGAACGTATCGACCAGACGCGAAATATACGCATCATCAATGCCAAGCTCCGCAGCCCGCGCAAGGATATCCTCGCGGCGCTCTTCGGCGCTCCGTACACGGTATTCTGTCATGTTGTCGTACTTAGCGCAGCGGCGCGCCGGGCACATAAGTAGTTTCCCGGAGTCACAGCCGCGCCGCCAGCACCACATCGTCAAAGAACTGCTCGCCTACCAGGAACTTGCGCGTTCCGATCTGTTCGAAGCCGTGCTTCTGGTAGAATCTGATGGCGCGCCGGTTTTCGCCATAGGCGCCAAGCAACAGTCGAGAGGCCTTCCGCAAGCGCGCGTCGTGCAGCGCGGCGAGCATCAGGATGCGGCCGAGGCCCGCGCCGTGGAAGCGGGAGAAGACGTAGATACGCTTCAGCTCCACATCGCCATCTTCTTTCGCCACCGGCAGGTCCGGCGGGCAGTTGACGGCGTAGCCGACAGGCGCGCCGGACGTCATGTACTCCGCCAGCCACACCGTGCAGGCAGGGTTGGCGAGATATCGTTCGTACACTGAAATCGAATGCTGCGCGGCGCAATGCTCCACCATGTCCGGGCCGGGGATGATCTCGGGATAGGTCTCAAGGAAAGTGGCCGCACCGATCTGTGCCAACATGCCGGCATCGCGCGCCGTAGCGCGGCGGATACGAAACTCTGCAGACTGCATGGGCGTCACGCCGCTGAGCAGGAGGTCGATGGCAAACGTCGCCTGCTGGATGCGTTGTTCCCATGCGCCCGCCAGCAGGATGTATGGCGTGCCGGTCGCCTGCACGAGTTCAAGGAAGCGGCCATGCATCCAGTCGCGGATCTGCTCGCCGTCGCGCACGCCGTCCTGCACGAAAGGTACGTCCGGGGTGGGGATCAGATAGAGGTCCACCGTATCGCGCGCGCCTATGGCATCGACGAGGCGGTGGCGATGGCCGGCATAGCGCTCGAACCAGGTGCCGGTGGCAAAGGCATTCGTATCGCAGATCAACAGGCGGCTGACGCGGGCAGCGGCTTCATTTTCGCGGCGCTGTTGTTCCTCGGCAATGTGGATGAATTCATCATCCGTCCACGAAGGAATTTCGCCGCCTTTCAGGTGCTGGTCGGAGATTTTCCGTTCCCAATGCTCGCGGCCATATTCCGGCACCCATTCGGTGTCGTAGTGCGCCGCCAGCTGCTCGCACAGCGTCGTCTTTCCGGTCGACTCGGCGCCGATCAGGACTATGCGAAGAGGTCTGCTGCTGACCATTGTTTCAGAGACTTTCGCCAGGTGAGAAGGCCGAGGACTGCAAGGGCAAGGAAGACGGCATAGAGCAGCGCAATCAGGTAAAGTTCGCGTGAAATATAGAGCGGCACATACAGCACATCCGCCAGGATCCAGAAGTGCCAGCATTCAAGCTTCTTGCGGCTCTGCAACCATTGCGCCGACAGGCTGATGGAGGTGGTGAGCGCGTCCCAGAATTTCGCCGCGCCGCCGGCCTTGTCGAGCAGCCACCAGAGGAAGGCGGTGGAGGCCGCGATGAAGCCGCTGACGAGCGCAAGCTCAAGGCGTGAGGTGCGCTGCACGCGCAGCGCCGTGCGGTTCTTCCCGCCGAACAGCCAGAGATACCAGCCGGCAAGGTTCAGGGCGAAATAGACGACCTGCAGGCCGGAGTCCGCATACAGACGATATTCGTAGAAGATGTATCCAGAGATGGCGACATTGATTAGGCCGAGCGGGAAGTTCCAGATATTCTCGCGCACCACCAGCCAGACACAGATCGCGCCGGAAACAAAGGCGGCCGCTTCCAGAAGGCTTGCATTGCCGGTCGACCATGCCGCGTAGGCAATGGCGCAGGTGGCAAGGATCAGGGCAGAGGGGAGGAGGTAGGGGCGAACGCGGTTTGCTGCGGTTTCGGTCGTCGTCATGCCCCGCTCCCTTGCCGCTCATCCCGGCGAAGGCCAGGATCCAGTCCTTTCAAACGCAGTGTTGTCTGGTGCTGGACCCCGGCTCTCGCCGGGGTGAGCGGAAAAGGAAAGCGGCTCAGGTTCAGCCCTTCGCCATTTCGGCTTCGAGGTTCTGGGCAACCTTTTCGATGAAGCCTTCGGTCGTCAGGTAGCCCTGATCCGGGCCGACGAGCAGGGCGAGGTCTTTTGTCATGAAGCCCTTCGCCACCGTCTCGATCACGACGCGCTCCAGCGTCTGGGCGAACTTGCGCACTTCCGGCGTGCCGTCCATGCGGCCGCGATGGTCGAGGCCTTGCGTCCAGGCGAAGATCGAGGCGATCGAGTTGGTCGAGGTCGCTTCGCCCTTCTGATGGTTGCGATAGTGGCGGGTCACGGTGCCGTGCGCGGCTTCAGCCTCCACCGTGTTTCCATCGGGCGAGAGCAGCACGGAGGTCATCAAGCCGAGCGAGCCATAGCCCTGCGCCACGGTGTCGGACTGCACGTCGCCGTCATAGTTCTTGCACGCCCAGACATAGCCGCCGGACCATTTCATACATGCGGCCACCATGTCGTCGATCAGGCGGTGTTCGTAGGTGCCTTTGAAGGGCGCGAACTTCTCCTTGAACTCGGCGTCCCACAGCTCCTGGAAGATGTCTTTGAAGCGGCCGTCATAGGCTTTCAGGATCGTGTTCTTGGTGGAGAGGTAGACCGGCAGTTTGCGCTGCAGGCCATAGTTGAAACAGGCGCGGGCAAAGTCGCGGATCGACTCGTCAATATTGTACATGCCCATCGCGATGCCGGCGCCGGGGAAGTCGTAGACCTCCTTCTCGATCACCTTGCCGTCGTCGCCGACGAATTTCATCGTCAGCTTGCCCTTGCCGGGTACCAGGAAGTCGGTGGCGCGGTATTGGTCGCCGAACGCATGGCGGCCGATGATCACTGGCTTGGTCCATCCAGGAACCAGGCGCGGGATGTTGGAAATTACGATCGGCTCGCGGAACACCACGCCGCCGAGGATGTTGCGGATGGTGCCGTTGGGGCTCTTCCACATCTTCTTCAGGCCAAATTCTTCCATCCGGGCTTCGTCCGGGGTGATGGTCGCGCACTTGACGGCGACGCCGTATTTCTTGGTGGCTTCCGCAGCGTCAATGGTGATCTGGTCATCGGTCGCATCGCGGCTTTCGATCGACAGGTCATAATATTTCAGGTCGATGTCGAGATACGGGAAGATCAGCTTGTCCTTGATGATCTGCCAGATGATCCGGGTCATCTCGTCGCCGTCCATATCGACAACCGGGTTTTTGACCTTGATCTTCGCCATGTTTTGGAATCCTTGCGCTGTAACGGTTTGGCCCGGCCTATAGCAGACGCCGCGCCCCCGTCAAAACCGGATAAAGTCATGGCAGACCTGACCGCCCCCGCCATCCTCCTGCACGCTCCCCAGCTCGGCGAAAACATCGGGGCGGCGGCGCGGGTGATGCTGAATTTCGGCCTGACCGACCTGCGGCTGGTCTCGCCCCGCGACGGCTGGCCGAGCCCGGTGGCGGAGGCGATGTCCGCCGGGGCGCTCGGGCAGGGAATTGAGGTGCAGGTGTTCGATACGCTGGAAGCCGCGATGGCCGGCCTCACTTATGCGATTGCCACCACCGCCCGCCCCCGGGGGCTGGAGAAGCCGGTGTTTGATGCTGTCGGAGCCGTCTCGGCCGTGCGGGACCGGCCGGGCAAGGCAGGCATCCTGTTCGGGGGCGAAAAGTCCGGCCTGCCGAACGAGGCGGTGGCGCTGTGCGACGCGATCCTGACCTATCCGGTGAACCCGGATTTCTGGTCGCTGAACCTCGCTCAGGCGGTCGGCGTGTTCTGCCACCAATGGGGCGCGAGCGAAGGGTTCGGCGGCCGGTTCGAGGGCAAGGGCGAAGGCGTCGGCGCGCCCGCCAGCCGGGAAGACCTGATCGGCATGTTCGAACATTTCGAAGCAGAACTCGAGCGCGCCGGCTATTTCTATCCGCCGGAAAAAACCCCGGTGATGATCACCAACCTGCGCAGCGCCCTCGTGCGTGCTCAGTGGACGGAGCAGGAAGTGCGCACCTTCCGGGGGGCGATCAAGGCGCTGACTCTGGGGCGGGGCAAGGCGCGGGTGAAGCGGGAGGATTAAATATTGAGGCCCTGCCGAAAGTGTTAGCAGGTTCTTAATCAACTTCCGCAAATTTCCACCTGATCACGAAGCAAGAAGCTTGAACGAAAAGCCAGCCGGGCGGGCAAGGCCTGGCCGCGTTGCATGGGCTGTTGGGTTTCGTGAGCATTCTGCCGCCGGGGTGCCGGGGGCTGGAGTCGTGCGAACAAAAACGGAGATTGACTGTGTCGCAAACTGCTTACCTGGTTTCCTGCGAAGTGCTGTGTGGTGAAGGGAGCGACGGCGCTCTCGAGGGCATGGACCGCGCCTCCCTGATCGTCGGCGTCTACGCAACGAGCGAAGACGACGCGATGGCGAAAATCGAAGAGTCGTTCGAAGAAGAAGGCTACGATCTCGTCGAAGCCGAATGGATCTGCGAAGCGTCCGCCATGACTTGGGAAGACGCCGAAGCCGAAGCCGAGTGCAAGGACATCATCAAGCACATGGCCGATTTCCCGGAAGACGTGGTCTACGGCCCGCTTTACGCTTCCTCGGGCGAAGTCAGCGCCGCGGCCTGACCAGCTTCCGTTTCCGGATTGAAAATTCCAGTGCGGCCGCCTGTGCAGGTGGCCGCATTTTTATTGCGGTTCAGGCAGCGTTTCCGCGTTTCGCAAGGTGGCGAGCCAGGCGAACGGCGAGCACGGAGATCAGCCAGGTCGGGTTGGCATAGCTGCCGGTCGGGAACAGGCCGGCGCCCGCGACGTAGAGGTTTTCTGTGCCGTGTACGCGGCCATTGCCGTCGGTCACGCTGGTGGCCGGATCCGTGCCCATGCGCAGGCCGCCAATCTGGTGGCTGCTGCTATGTGTCAGCAGGCGGATCTTTCCGTCCGGCCGGGCATGATCGATGCGGCCAAGACCGGAGGCGGCTATACCGTCTTCCACCAACTTCTGGGCGGCAATGATCTTCTGCTCATCCGCTTCATCGAACTCCCAGTCCACCGAAATGCGCGGCCTGCCGAGCGCGTCTTTCTCGCCGGTGAGAAAAACCCGGTTTTCGCGGTGCGGGGCTTGTTCCGCGGACTGAACAATCTCGAACACCGAATAGCGCTCGCTGGCACCTTCCTGCCAGCTCCAGCCGCCCTTGAGCATACTGGTCTGCATGGCCCGCGACCGGCGGATGAAGTGAGCAAAGACACCATCAAGCCCGGCCAGAAACGTCACGATGTCCCGGCGTTCCGGCATTTTGCGGCGCTCGACCGCACGGCGCATTTCGGCCGCGCTGACAATCGCATCGATCCGCCGGTCACTCTCAGCCTTGTTCCAGCGCCACGATGACTCCCGTGGGAAGAAATGCGTTCCCAGCGCGAGCAGATCTCCTTTGCGCAACCGGTCGTCCGAAAGCACAAGATGCGTCATCGAAACGTCGGCGCCTGTCCGGCGAATGTCATAGGCCTTGAAGCGCTCCATCATCGAAAGGTCAGCCGGATAGAAGACGCCGCCGAGGACGCAGGGGTGATCCATCAGGTAGCGGCCCAGTGCGTCTCCCGAATTGCCGGGCGCATGCCCGGCGGCCGTCGGAGAGTTGAACAGCAATCTGCATGCGCTGAGCGTTCCGGCAGCGGCGACGAAAGTCGCGGCCTCCACCTGAAACGCCTTGCCCGGCGCGGTTGCCACAACTGCGCGAACGGCGCGGCGGCCTTCAAACTCGATACGCGTGACGATGGCATTGAGAAGAAGCGTGATATCCGGCGACGCCTGCACCGCGTTCTGGAAATCGCGGGTGACCGTCTGAGCGTTGGGGAACTGATAAACGGCGTGCACCAGTCCATGTCCCGGATCCGGCAATATGTCCCCCGCGGCGGGGCCGGGGCGCGAAATCTTCCAAAGTTGAGCGGCGCGCTGCTCATCGGCCAAAAGGTCTGCAGCCCGGAACGGCCAGCTTTCGTTTCCGGTTGCGGCGCGCGGTTCAAAGTCGGCAGCCTGAAACGCCGCGAAGCGCACGAAGTCACCGCCCTCCGGGGTGCGCACCATCCACGCATTCGCATTGCCCCCGAAACGCTGGCGCATGACAATTCCGGTTGCCGCGCCATAGCGGAAGCCCGGTGCAGGCGCGGCCAGCGCATCGCGCGCTTCATAGTCCCTGAAGTCGCCCGCTTCGAGCAGGAGAACCTTGCGTCCCTGCGCCGCCAGCTCCAGCGCAAGCGTCAGTCCCGCCGGACCCGCACCGATGATGCAGGTTTCTGCCTGAACTGTTGCACCTGCGCCAATCTGACGGGAGTCTCTGATCATGTTTGCCCGCCCTCCAAGAGGTTTCCTCTTGCAATGAGCAGTCCAATCCCGCCGCTCGCGGCTCGAAATACGTATTTGCCCGCAAGCGGACGAAAGAATACGCCGCCGGAGGGGTCCGGTAGCGCTCTTCAGCCGGGAAATTAAGGTTACTTGCCCTTCCAGACCGGGGCACGTTTCTCGATGAAGGCGCGGGGTCCTTCCTTGTAGTCTTCGGTGTTGACGAGGCTGGCGAACGCAACGCCGGAGTCTTTCCAGAGCTCATCATCAGTCTTCACGGCGGCGTTCAGCGCGACGGCGCGGCTGGCCTTCACGGCGAGCGGGGCGTTGGCGGTGATGCGGCCGGCAAGCTTCATTGCTTCGTCCATCACCTGCGCTTCGGGCACGACCTTGTTGACCATGCCGAGTTCGTAGGCGCGCTGCGAGGAGAGCGGGTCGCCGGTGAGGATCGCTTCGAGGGCGACGGCCTTGCCGATCTGGCGGGGCAGGCGGAAGAGGCCACCCGCGCCGGCGACGAGGGAGCGCTTCACTTCCGGCAGGCCGAAGTTCGTGTCGTCTGCCGCGATGATCATGTCGCAGGACAGCGCGATCTCGGTGCCGCCCGCGAGGGCTGAACCGGTGATGGCGGCGATGAGGGGCTTGGTGCGCTCGCGCTTGGCGATGCCGGCAAAGCCCCCTTTCTTGGTGGAGAGGGCGCCGCCATTTCCGGCGGAGATTTCTTTCAAGTCGGCCCCGGCGCAAAAGGCTTTGCCGACGGCGGTGAGGATGCCGACCCAGACTTCAGGGTCGTTTTCCATCTGGTCGATGGCGGCTTCCATAGTGGCGGCCATTTCCCCGTTGATGGCGTTGCGCGCCTCCGGACGGTTCATTGTAATGATGGCG
The DNA here is from genome assembly GCA_003486945.1 of Hyphomonas sp. Taxonomy (GTDB): domain Bacteria; phylum Pseudomonadota; class Alphaproteobacteria; order Caulobacterales; family Hyphomonadaceae; genus Hyphomonas. Next base: position 8,920 of record DNFL01000328.1, read on the forward strand.
ACATTGCCTTTCTTGACGTATTCGACGGGCATGGGTGCGGTCTCCCTCTGTATGTTTGTTGGGGAGAGCTAAGAGCCTTTCCGCAACGTCGCGCAAGCGTCCCTCTTGCCGGACGTTGGGGCAAGGGGGAGACTCTCTGCCCATGAAACTGACACTCGATCCCGAATACGAAGCCTTTCGCGCCGAAGTCTCCGAGACGCTTGCGAAAAACCGCCATCTTGCGCCGACTGCGGACGACAAGGGCTACAAGAATGCACGGCGCATTGCCTGGCAGAAGCTGCTGATCGAAAACGGTCTCGCGGCGCGCACCATCCCGAAGGAGTATGGCGGCTACGGCGCCGAGCCGGACATCCTGAAGGCGCGCATCATCGCCGAGGAATTCGCCCGCACGCGCATTCCCGGCCCGATGGCCGGGCAGGGCATTTCGATGTTCGTGCCGACGCTCTTGGAGCTTGGCACCGAGGCGCAGAAACAGGCCTATATCCGCCCGACCATTCAGGGCGAGATGATCTGGTGCCAGGGCTATTCCGAGCCGGGTGCGGGATCGGACCTTGCAGCCTTGCGCACGGCGGCGGTGGAAGACGGCGACGACTACATCATCAACGGCTCGAAGATCTGGACCTCGACGGCCAAGCAAGCCGACATGATGTTCTGCCTCGTGCGCACGGACCCCGCCGCCAAGAAGCATGAGGGCATCACCTATATCACCTTCCCGATGTCGACACCCGGCATCGAGGTGCGCCCGCTGGTCGACATGACCGGCAGCGCGAATTTCAACGAAGTGTTCTTCACGGATGTCCGTGTGCCGAAGAGCGGCGTGATCGCGAAGCCGAACATGGGTTGGTATGTGGCAAACGCCACCCTGACGCATGAGCGCGGTATGCTGGGCGATCCGAACGCGACGAAGGCGCGCTTCCTCGAACTGGTCGAAATGATGAAGGCGGAATCGGTCAACGGTGCGCGCCTGATCGACAATCCGATCCTGCGCGACCGGCTGATGAAGCTGCAGGCGGAAGTGTATGCGATGCAGGCAAACGGCCTGCGCATCACCACGAGCCGGCTGAAAGGCGAGGGCGCGGGGCTGGCGGGGCTGATCGTGAAGCTGCAGGGCTGCGACCTCAACCATGAGATCGCCCGCCTTGCGATTGATGCGCTGGGCGAACTCGGCATTCTCTATGAGGACGGTGAGCACCTGCGCGCCAGCGGCAGTTGGCAGTGGCGCTATATGTACGATCTCGGCCTGATCATCGGCGGCGGCACAGCGCAGATCCAGAAGAACATCATCGCGGAGCGCGGGCTGGACATGCCGCGCGAGCCGAAGCTGGCGAAGGGATAAGGCAGATGGAATTCGCACTCTCTGAAGACCAGCGGATGCTGCAGGACAGCCTGAAGGGTGTCCTTTCGGATGCCGCCTCGCTGGACCGTGTACGGAAGGTAGCTGCCGGTGAGACGGCGGAGGCCGCGGTGCTGGAGGTTGCGCTGGCAGACTTTGGCCTCTCGGCGCTTATGGTGCCGGAAAGCGCAGGCGGGCTAGGACTCGGCGCTCTGGATGCTGTGCTGGTGCAGGAGGCGCTCGGCTATACCATTGCGCCGTCGCGTTTCCTTGCTTCGGCAGTTGCTGCGAAAGTGTTTGCGGGCGAGGCAGCGCTGCTGGGCGGGATCGCTGGCGGCGATGTGGCGTTCGGGCTGGCGCTGACGGAACTGTTCTCGCGCCGGGATGGGGCAGGCGTATCCCTGAAGGGCGGCAAGCTCTCGGGCACGTCTCTGCTGGCGCAGTCAGCAGAAGGCGCAACGCATTTCCTCGTGGCCGATACGGGCGGGATGCTGCACGCGGTCGAGGCGAAAGGCGCGGGCATCAATGTGATGCAGACGATTGACCGTACCCGGAGCTTCCATGAAGTGACGTTCAAGGACGCAAAGCCGCTGGCGGGCGTGAAGCCGGGAGACGACGTGCTGGCCTTCGCGCGCCTTCTGGTGGCGGCAGATACGCTCGGCGCGGCGCAGGCGATGATCGACAAGGCCGTCGCCTATGCCAAGGAGCGCCAGCAGTTCGGCCGCGTGATCGGCTCGTTCCAGGCGGTGAAACATATGTGCGCCGAGATGGCCGCAAAGCTGGAGCCCGGCCGCGCGATGATCTGGCACGCAGCGCATGCGCTGGACATTGGCGATTCCGAAGGGCCGGTGATGGCAACGCTCGCCAAGGCACACCTCGCCGAAGTCGGCACCTTCGTCGCGCGCACGGCAACCGAGGTGCATGGCGGGATGGGTTTCACCGATCTGGTCGGGCTCCACTACTGGTTCAAACGCATCGGCGTGAACCGGCAATTGTTCGGATCGCCTGAGCAGGCACGGCAAACGGCGGCGGAGCTGCAGGGGTTGGTCGTCTGACCTTTCTGCAACTGCTGCGCGAGTTCTGGCTTGAACACTCGCGTAACTTGTGAGAGAGCTTGTTCTGGATACACGCACTGATTGTGTTCGGGGACATGCGATGACAGATGCCTTTCCGCTGGTGAGGATCGACTATGCAGGGCTGGCCCGGAGGGCCGGCGAGTTCGGTTTCCGGCGCGCGAACTATGCCGACCTCGAAGCCGGCATGGCGCTGGCGGAAAAGCTAACCGGGCAGGCGATGGCGACGGCGGCTTCGGTTCACTGGATCGACGGCCTGACGGGCATGGCGGGCTGGGTGGCGGGCGACCCGGTGGACGGCGTGTTCATCACCGTGGGGCTGAGCGCGGCGGGCGTGGAGGCGGTGCGCGATAGCAGCTTCGTGCCCGCCTGGCCGTCGCTGGAGCATCTGGCGTGTGAGGGCGAAGACTGCGCGGGTGTCTATATCGGTGTCTATGCAGGCGCGACGAAGGAGGCGCGGCGGCAGGTGATGATGGCCGCGGGTGTGACGCGGGTGGAGTTCTTCGCGCCGGTGCCGGTGTTTGCGCGCGGGGCGACGGAGGATGGCAAGCGCTCGATGGCGTCGCTGGGCTTCTCGCCGATCGAGGGCGGGCTGGCGGACCTCTGGGGTCAGGCGCCGCTGGCGGTGCAGGAGCAGGCCGCATGAAGCCGCGCCCGGATTTTGGCGAGCTTTCGCTGACGCGCCCGCTGGAGCCCGCGATGCTGCAGGCCTGGTCGGCGGGGCCGGTGCGCACACTTGAAGAATATCAGCAGGCAATGACGCTGCGCGCCGCGGTCTACATGGCCGAGCAGGATTGTCCGTATGAGGAGGAATATGACGGGAATGATTTCTCGTGCACGCATTTCCTCGTGAAGGCGGGCGCGACACCTGCGGGCACCTGCCGGGTGCGCTGGTTCGCGGGGTTTGCGAAGATCGAGCGCTCCACCATCCTGCCGGCGCACCGCGGCACGCCCGCGCTGCGGGTGCTGATGGCGGAAGTGTGCGAGGTGATCTCGCGCAAGGGATACCGCGTGGCGCTGGCGCAGATCCAGGCGCGGCTGTGGCCGGTGTGGAACCGGGTGTTTCGCTGCCGGCTGGTGGAGGGGCGCTCGCCCTTCGACTTTTCGGATTTCGATTATTGCGAAATGGAAATCCCGATTGCGCCGCACCCCTATGCGCTCTCCATCCGGTCTGACCCGCTGCAGATCATCCGCCCGGAAGGCGACTGGGACCGGCCGGGCATCCTGGACCGTTCGGCGGAGCGTTCCGGCGGGCAAAAAGCGGCCTGAGGCAAAATCGCAAGGCTGGGCCGCGCCGGGCAGCGCTTGTCATTTTTCGCGGCGCGGGCCACTACAACGTTGACACGCCCGGACGGGCGGCGCGTTGCAGGGAAGAGACTTGCCGATGGCCGACATGATCCAGAAACTCGACGCGGCTGCGCGCAAGGCGCCGGTGGTTCCCGTGATCGTGGTGGACGACGCGAAGCAGGCCGCGCCGCTGGCGAAGGCGCTGGTAAAGGCCGGGATAACCACTGCGGAAGTCACCCTCCGCACGCCGGCGGGCCTTGCCGCGATCACGGCCATGAAGGCCGAGGCGCCGGAACTGCTGGTGGGCGCGGGCACGGTGCTGACTGGCAATGACGCCGACGCCGCGCTGGAGGCGGGGGCGGAGTTCCTCGTCTCGCCCGGCATGTCGCCGGGGCTGCGCAGCGCGCTGAAGGGCCGGGAAGACGTCATGATTCCGGGCATCATGACCGCCAGCGAGGCGATGGCCCGGCATGAGGAAGGCTTCCTGCGGCTGAAACTCTTCCCGGCCTCGATTGCCGGGGGTGCGCCGGCACTGAAGGCGCTGAACGGGCCGCTGCCGCACCTGAAATTCATGCCGACCGGCGGGATCAGCGAAGACGAGGTGAAGACCTATCTCAAGCTGCCCAATGTGTTTGCCATTGGCGGCTCGTGGATCGCCAGCCAGTCCGATATTGCAGCGGGCAACTGGGCGAAGATCGAGGACATCGCGAAGCGCTTGCTGGCGCTGGCATAGGCGATGCACCTGTTCTGTTAAGTTTCGTCGGGTACGGATCGGCAATCCCGATCCGGCACGGTTAACCATGATTGAAGGGGCAGTTTCGTGAAAGCGGTGATATTTGCAGGTGGCTTCGGCACGCGCCTGAGTGAAGAAACGGCCCTGCGGCCGAAGCCGATGGTTGAGATTGGTGACCGGCCGATCCTGCACCACATCATGGAAATGTACGCGGCCCACGGCATTACGGATTTCGTGGTGCTCGGCGGCTACAAGGTCGGGTTCATCAAGGACTACTTCCTGAACTTTCATTGGCAGAAGAGCGACTTCACCATCGACCTGGCGACCGGGGAAATCCTCTGGTCCGATAAGCAGCCGCTGCCATGGAAAGTGACTGTTCTGGACACGGGCGTCGATACGATGACCGGCGGGCGCCTCAAGCGCGCGCGTGATGTGATCGGCCAGGAAACCTTCTGCCTGACCTATGGTGACGGCGTGTCGGATGTCGACATCACGGCGCTCGTCGAATTCCACAAGAAGTCCGGCGCGAAGGCGACCGTGACGGCCGTGTCGCCGCCGGGACGGTTTGGTGTTCTGGGCCTGTCTTCGGAGACCGACCGCGTTCAAGCCTTCCGCGAGAAGGACTCGGTGGATGTGGGCCTGATCAATGGCGGCTTCTTCGTGTGCGAGCCGGATGTGTTCGATCTGGTCGATGATGACACGACCGTCTGGGAACAGGAGCCGATGAACCGGCTCGTGGAGGCGGGCGCGCTGGCGGCCTATCGCCATCAGGGCTTCTGGCAGGCGATGGATACGGTGCGCGACCGGCAGGTGCTGGAAGCTGCGTATGCGAAGGGCGCGCCCTGGCTGAAGGGCGGTAAATAATCCGATGAAGTTTCATGCTACTTCGCTGAAGGATGCGGTGCTGATCGATCTGGAGCGGCGGGGGGATGATCGCGGCTTCTTTGCGCGCACGTTCTGCGTGGACGAGTTTTCCGCGCACGGATTGCCGACTGAGTTCGTGCAGCAGAACATGTCTTATTCCGCGGCCAAGGGCACGATCCGGGGAATGCATTTCCAGAACGCGCCCCATGGTGAGGACAAGCTGATCCGATGCCTGCGCGGGGCGATTGTAGACATCATCCTCGACCTGCGACCGGACTCGCCGACATTCAAGAAGTGGGAAGCGTTTGAGCTGAACGAAGAGAACAAGCGGCAGCTGCTGGTGCCGAAGGGCTTTGCGCATGGCTTCCAGACGGTGGCGGATCATGTCGAGGTGACCTACCTCGTCTCGGCGAAATACACGCCGGCGGCGGAAAGCGGCGTGCGCTGGAACGATCCGGCGTTTGGCATCAATTGGCCTCTGGAGCCCACAGAAATGTCGGACAAGGACAAGATCTGGCCGGACTATCAGGGCTGAGCTTTATGCCTCGCCCCAAAGTAAAAGCGCCGCTCTTCTGGGCGGCGCTTTTGTTTTGTCCGGAGGCGGAGGATCAGGCGACGGGTTCCACCTTGAGGCCGATGCCGGCATAGGCGGGCACACTGTCCTTCGCCAGCATGCGGCGGCCATCGATCACGTAGGCAGAAGAGCCCGTTTTCGACAGGAGCGCGGGCAGGCTGCGGAACTCCGGCCAGGCGGTCATGATGAGGATCGCGTCGGCGCCTTCGACGGTGGCATCGAGCGTGTCGATGAATTCGACACCGCGCTCAAACACTTTCTCCGCCTCGTGGCGCGCGATGGGGTCGAACGCCTTCACGGTGGCGCCAGCATCGAGCAGGGCCTGCGTCACCGGCAGGGAAGGGCTCTCGCGGATATCGTCCGTACCCGGCTTGAAGGCCATACCGAGTACGGCAACCTTGAGTCCGGAGAGATCCGGGAAGCGATGCTTAAGCATGCCGATCATCCGGGCCGGCTGGGCCTGGTTGACTTCGATCACAGATTTCAGGAGCGGCATGCCCGAGCCGCGGCTGACGCCGTGCGCGATCAGCGCTTTCACGTCTTTCGGGAAGCAACTGCCGCCGAAACCGCAACCAGCGGCGAGGTAAGAGATGAAGCCCGGGACGACGCGCTCACCATCCTTGCGGATCGGTGTGAAGCGCTTGTCGAGATGCACGCCGCGCATGACTTCGACCACGTCCACGCCGAGTTCAGCGGAGAGGTTGCCGATCTCGTTCGAGAAGGAGATCAGCGTCGCGAGCAGAGAGTTGGCGGTGTATTTGATCATCTCGGCCGTGCGCGGGCTGGTGCGAATGATATCGACGCCTTTGAAGACTTCGTAGAGGCCGGCCATGTGTTCGATGGTGCGGGCATCGATGCCGCCGAGCACGATGCGGTCGGGGTACATGAAGTCCTCGATCGCTTCGCCTTCCTTCAGGAATTCCGGGTTCATGCCGACGCCGAAGTCGCGGCCGGCTTTCTTGCCAGAGGCTTCCTCGAGAATCGGCAGGACGACGTCTTCCGTGGTGCCGGGAACGACCGTGCTCTTGACGATTACGGCGTGGTATCCGTCGTAGTCCTTCAGTGCTTCGCCGATCTGGCGTGCGGCGGTGCGGATGTATTTTAGGTCGATCAGCTCGCCGTCAAACGGCGTACCAACCGCGATCAGAGACAGGTCTGCGCCGCGGACGGCGGCGGCGAGATCTGTCGTTGCCGTGAGGTTTGACGGGACGACATCGTCGAGCAGTTCCTGGAGGCCGATTTCATAGATCGGCGGCTTGCGATCATTGATGTGCGCGACCTTGGCCGGGTCGACATCCACGCAGACCACCTGGTGGCCTTTCGAGGCAAGACAGGCGCCGGAGACGAGGCCAACATAGCCTGTACCGATGATGGCGATCTTCATTATGCGAGCTCCGCGACGAGGTTGCCGGAATACCAGAGGAGGGCGCGTTTCAGGCCTTCGTCGGGTCCGATGGAGGGTTCATAGCCGAGCTCGGTGCGTGCCTTGTCGATGATCGGGCAGCGGCGGTTCGGGTTGTCGGTCAGGTATTCCTTGTCGTCCGACTGGCCGAGTACGACCTTGCCCTTGTAGCCGAATTCTTCGGCGGCAATGGCAACGACGCGGCGGGCGAGTTCGGCCATGCTGATCTCGGGTGTCTCGGTGCCGATATTGTAGGCTTCGCCGGGGCGACCGCGCACGAGGATCTTGTAATAGCCGACGATGGCGTCTGCGATGTAGCAGAAGGTGCGCGTTGGCGAACCGTCGGAGAGCATGACGATATCGCGTCCGGCGAAGATATCGCGGGCGAAGTCCGGCAGCACGCGGCCATCGGTGATCTTCAGGCCGGGGCCGTAATTGTTGAACGGGCGCGCCATCTTCACGGGCACCTTGTGAACCTGCGCGAAGCTGACGCACAGCGTTTCGCCATAGCGCTTGGACTCGTCATAGCAGGCGCGCGGGCCGGTGCAGGAAACGTTTCCGCGATAGGTTTCCGGCGTCGGGATATTGTCCGCCGTCGGATCACCGTAGATCTCGGAGGTCGAGTAAAAGAGGAAACCGGACATCGGCCGGCCCTTCGCAGCAAGGTCGCGCGCGTATTCCAGGAGAATGCGCAGGCCGTTGACGTTTGCGTCCATCGTTTCGATGGGGAATTGTCGATAGAAGATCGGCGAGGCAATGGAAGCGGCGTGGACGAGATAGTCCTGAGGCGGGAGATCGCCCGGCAGCGGGTCGAGCACATCATGCTTGCGCAGAGTGAGATCGCTGCGACCTTCGAGAGCTTTCAGCCAGTCCGGCATTCCGCGCATGTAATTGTCGAACACGGTAAGCTGGATCGGCGGCTTGCCGGATACGTCGTTATAGTGGAGCACCGACTGCACGAGGTAGTAGCCGAGGAAGCCGGCGCCCCCGATGATCAGCAGGCGTTTTCCGGCCATCTCGCCGAATTCCGAAGAGAGCCGTTCGGCCATGTAGGCGAGGTCGGCTTTGACGATGTCCTGGGCAGTTTTCATGTACGCGACTCGGTGAGCTGGGAGGGTTGGGATTTACGTGGCCATCGCCGGAGCGAGATGGCCGGAAAACGCCTGC
>DNFL01000328.1:17595-17881 GCA_003486945.1 Hyphomonas sp.
TTACGTGGCCATCGCCGGAGCGAGGGAAGGAAAATAGCGCGCGTCCTGTTTCGCGCGCAGCTGGTGCGGCAGTTCGTTCGCCGGAGCGATGACATCGGACCAGCTGATGGCTTCGTCCTTGCCGATATCGCGCTTCAGGCGGCAGCCTTCGGCGAGGCCCATCGGCAGTAGGGCGTCCTTCATCTGGATCTCTGCGGTTTCGCAGACGCCATAGGTCATGAAGCCGCCGATGCCGTCGATGGTCTCGCCGGCTTTCAGCGGGCGCTTGGCCATCGCGATGACTTCT
>DNFL01000395.1 GCA_003486945.1 Hyphomonas sp.
GCAGAGGTTTTTCGAGGCACCCTTGACTGTGACCGAGCAGACATTCGCGGCGGTTTACGAGCAGGTCTGGTTGCGCTGGTATTCCGGCGTCCGCGAAGAGGGATATTGGGATGACCAGGACCTGGCTCGCTGTATTCTTGACCACGACCTGGCGCCGCGAAGCTATTCGGCCGTGTTCTGCGACGAGGCCCAGGATTTCACCCGAATCGAACTCGAGGTTTTGTTGCGCCTGAGCCTGTATTCGAATCGATCGCTGCCGCCCGATGCGGTCAGCCGGGTTCCCTTCGCTTTCGCGGGAGATGAGTTCCAGACGCTCAATCCAACTGGATTCCGCTGGGATTCGGTCAAAGCAGCGTTTGTGGAGAAGTTCATCTACGAACTGGATCCGGGGCGCCGAACGGAAAAAGCCGATCTCAACTACCGGGAACTCCACTACAACTACCGTTCCTCCGAGCCCATCGTCCGACTCTGCAATCTGGTTCAGGCGCTGCGGTCGGCAACCTTCGGGATTCCCGAGTTGCGGCCGCAACGGCCGTGGCTTCGCCAGCGCAATGCGCCGGCGGTGCTGTTCTATAAGTCGGGGGACGCGGGGTTCTGGTCGTCATTCGGCGAGCAGGCCGGCGCTTACGTCGTCATTGTCCCCTGCAATGAAGGTGAAGAGGCCGAGTTTGTGGCGAAGGATCCAAACCTGCGGGAACACATCGAACTCGTCGACGGCATACCCCGCAATGTGCTCAGCGCGGGCAGGGCCAAAGGCTGTGAATATCCGGCGGTCGTCATCTACGGATTCGGCGATCAGGCGGACAAGGACTTCTGTGCACCGCTCGGCGAAACCACGGCAGGAGACGCCGATTCGAGGCAGTTGCTTTCTCTCCAGTACTTCATCAATCGAGTGTATGTCGCCGTCTCAAGACCGAAGTCGCGGTTAGTAATTGTGGATGGTGACGATGGACTCCGGAAACTGTGGCTCATCGCAAAGGACGAGTTCGCGCGTGAGCGGCTGGTCGGAGCGCTCAAACGCGGAGCGGAAGTGTGGGCGTCGGAGATCGGGGGCATGGTGGTAGGTCGCCCCGGCGACCTATCGCGCGATGACGTTCCCGACCGCCTTGAGAACGCGCGAGCGTTCGAGGAGGACGGCCGCGCGCGGCGGGATGCCTATTTGATGATGCAAGCGGCAAGCGCGTACCGAGAATCCGACGACATTGCAAAGTGGCGCGAGTGCCGCGCCAGGGCGTTGGATTTCGAAGACAAGGCGCTGGAATCCGGGACGGCCTACGCCGAAGCCGGCCTGCTCGAAGACGCTCGACGCTGCCTGTGGCGTGCCGAACGCCCAGGTTGGCTCAAGCTGATCGAACTGACCAACGATCATCCCGAACTGCTCGCATCGATCGAGGTTCAATGGGCCAAGGCGATTCAATCGAAGCCCGACGTTCGCACGGCAACAGACGTGATCGAGCGCTTCCTTCAGCGGACGGACAATGACCCGCGTTTCGCCCAGGCCAGTTACGGAGAACCGATCTGGCAGGCAGCAGTGGAGGCGCTGCTCGACCGGCTGGTCGGCCAGGCGGTTCTGAGCATTCCGAAGGCCGTCGCGGCCGGCATGCTGCAGATGCTCGACAGGCTCGAAGGATTTGGGATTCGGGTCGCGCCTAAGCTGCTTGCCGAATTCTGCTTCGTTGCCGAAGAGTACAAGCGCGCTGCGGATGGCTGGGAGGAGCAGGGGGACCGGCGAAGTGCGCGTTATTTCGAGGCGCGCGCGAAGTCGTCGCCGTATCCCGAATGCCTGGAATTCTGGGGTCGACTGAATGGTCACGAGCGGATTTCTTCAGAGTTCGAGGCGCATCCGTCCACCGTGCTCAACGCGGCGGATTCCTCCACCGTAATCGCCGCCCTGCTAAAGCTCGACAAGCTGGATCGAGCGCTGGCGTTGGCGACCCAATCAGGGTCCGGCGACGGAGCCCTTGCGGTGGCGCTGGCAGCGCATCGAGAGCGGAAAGACGATCTGGCGAACCATGCGCTGACGTTATCGATGGCCATTTTCGTGGAGCAAGGGGAGTGGGATTCCGTGACGTCTTTCGTTGCGAACGGCGCGCTGGGCAATGGCGAAGAGTGGCGGGACAAAGAAGTCCGTTCCTGGCTGAAGGACATGGCGTTTGACCTGAAGATCAGCTTGGTCAAGGCGCTTGCGCGCTCGGACAAGCTGCCTTCTGCGCCTCCTCGATCCGAAAAGATCATAAGCCAGTTCCTAAAGGATTTCCTCCGGGTGAAGGACAACAAATGGAACATGCATATCAGCTACCTAGAGGCCGGCGCAGCTCATGAGCGTACCGGGCGTATAACCGATTCGCTGATGTTCTACGAGGCGGCTTTGCGCGAAAATCTTCGTAGCAAGGAGCAGTTGCAGATTCGTATGCGCTGGCTCGCGGTCAAGTCGCGGCAACTCCAGTACGAGCGCTCCCGGCAGAAGAGCGACCCGAAGCAAGGGAAGGCCATTGAGGCGGAAATCCGGGTCAAGACTGAAGACTGGAAATTGGCACGTCCCGCTGAGCTTCCGGAGTATCCGGACTTTGAAGCGCAAGACCCGATCGGCACGCTGGAGAAGACTACCACATACGACATTAGGCGCGCCCCGGTCGCCAGTGCGATTGAGGGGCTCGTCAACCCGCCGCAGACTCATGCCGGCCCTGCCCTTCCCGTGGGAGTTCTGCGGAAAGAGCAGGTTTCGTCGCCACCCGCCGTTTCTCCACGGGGCGCTGACGATGTCCGGGACGCAGCCATCGAAATTGCGGGTCTGAGGGTCGAGGTGAAGCGCGACAAGAAACTCTGTCTCCTAACGCATCTGGAAACCATGGATACGGCGCGCCTTGAATGGGCTGGCCAGCGCGTTGTCGGTCTAGTCGATATCAAGAACGGTGACGGGTGCTGGGAAATTCCAGCATGGGGCCTAAGCATCGAGTTACCCAACTGCGGCAGCGACGTGGCGGTACTTCGCATGTCAGGAATCATGATCGACCTTGCTATACGCCGGTGATGAACCGTGCGGTGGTCTTGTGAGGCTCCAGAAATGCCGTCGACCCGAAAAGCGAGACATCCGTTGGGGTTCATTGGTTGCTTCTGGGCCAGCAAGCAATTCACGCTCGAAACGGCTGTAGTGCTTCAAATATAGTGGACAGCTTTATGGACGTCGGCACCTCCCGCTATCCTTGAGCTTATTCGTTGAACGTGCGCCGTAGAGCTGCCGTATCTCTTTTCAAACGAGTAGAGTGAACATTTCTTCCCAAGCCACCATCACGCTGCTGTTGCCGTTTCAACGCTACCGGCTGCGTTTTTCGCATCGCCTGCTGGACAGCTTGGGGGGCGTATCGCGCTTTGTCCTTCGCGCGCTGGCCGACGGCTTGGCGCTGGAGCAGATCGCGGAAGTCACGGCCCTATCGCACATGGTGTTGCTGCAACAGATGACCTTCCTGGAGCGCCACCATTTTGTTTCCATCGCACGAGATACCGATGCGCCCGTGGTGACGTTACTCGAACGCGGCGCCAGGATAATTGCTGTCGAGCAATATTTGCGCCAGGGCGATCATCGAGTCTGGCTCGATAGTTTCACAGTGGACCGGAATGCGGCCCACCTTCTGGTTACGCCTGACCCCGGTAGTTTGATCCGGATTCCGCTCGGGGACTCCCGTCGAGACGCAAGGCCGGAGGTTCGCCTGCCGGTTCGCCGGTACCAATACCATTTGTTCGACGACGTGAGCCGGCTGCACAGGCTACTGGACCAGAACAAGTTGGCCGATCTCATCGGGCATTTCTGGAGCGGCGCCCAGGAGTTGATCTCGGAAGAAGTCGATTACATGGACTGCGTGCTGGCGCAAGAGACGATGGACACGCAGGACTATTACCCGCTGCGCCTGTCGGCAGGCGAGTTGCTGGACATTGCAGATACGGCGGCGGCTGGAAAAAAGGCCGCACTGCCATTGCTGCTGGTGCCGGTGCTTGAAGTGACGTTGAAGTTCGGCCGAGCCGAGGGCTTTCCTTGGCCGGTGGCCATACCTCCCGCACGGACGTCATACCTAGAGTTGGTCACCCAGCGGCCGCTGCCACATTTCATTTCCGACGGGCAAGCCGATCCGGCGGCGCCGGACGTTGCGGTCGTGCCAGCGGCCATCGGCACGCATCAGCCAGAACTTACCGATACGATCGTACCCGCGGGTCTGTCCGTGACCTGCACCACAAGCCGGACCTATGCGCGGCGAACGATCGATCACCAGGCGCTGACCCGCCTGATGCACAAAGGCGCGGATGTGTTCTTGATCTCGTTCAATCAAACCGCGCGCGAAACAGAACTTGCCCCTGAAGCGGAGTTGCCATGCGAGTAGTAGACCTGTTTGCAGATCTGTACGAATGGGAGGACAACGAGCGCGAGCGCGTGCATCGCATGGCGCGGGCTGGCATACACATTTACACGGCCGCGAGGCATGGCGCATCCACCGTGAGTCCCGTGGTGGTCGTCGACGCGGCGCTGGCGGTACTTGATGCGCTGGACGCCTATGTTGGGTATAGAAGAGCCAAGGAAGTTACCCGGCAACTGGAGATCGAAGGGGACACCCTGCGCCGGTTGCTGGAGGAGTTGTATGAGCAGCAGGAAATCAATGCAAAAGTCATGGATGAAAGGCATGCGCAAACAGTCAGCTCGTTGCGCGCGCGCCTGTCTGTCATTGCCGGGGAAATCGTGATAAGCAGAGATACCTTCGACAGCCTAACAATGCAAGCGAAGAGCATGGGGGGCGCTATTGGCGCGCTGCGCGTGAATTCGGCGCCGAACTGCGCATATCTGTTAAAGCTGGAGCGCGCGTATTACGACCTGGTCGATCTGCAGCTGCAGACCATGATGAATGCTGTGAAAGAGTGAGGATACCCTACAATGAAGAAGCCAACACCGAAGCAGGGCACGCAGAAGGACGAAGCGGGCAAGAGCACCGGGAGCAAGACCAATGCGCAGACGGTGAACAAGGCGCTCGATATCGGCAAAGGCATTGTCTCGGTCAGCAGCGGCCTGATAGACCTGGGCAAGGAGAAGGAAAAGACCAACCAAGTTTGCATAAAGGCAGCTGCCGACATCGAAGTTGCCCGGCAGACCACCGAGCGGCATCGCCTTTCCGCCAACGTGGCGCACGATGAAATCGCCCGATTGCGCGAAAAGGACGACAAGGATTTCCAGACGGCGATGGTAAAGCTTGCCATCGAGCGCGATGACAAGGCATCCCAGAATCGCATTCGTGAAAGCTTAGTCCAACGGCTTGTACAG
>DNFL01000398.1:0-8456 GCA_003486945.1 Hyphomonas sp.
CAACAACGACATCGTAGGTATGGTCGATCCAGTTATAGGTGCTCATCAGGTGTCCAGTCTTCCGGGGTTCGTGTTCACACCGCTATCCGCAGGACGGACAGGGCTATGACCGCGAACAGCGCGGCGCAGAAAAAAGTGTTGAGGATCATCAGCGCGGCGCGGGTGCCGGCTTTGCCGATATAGTCTTCGATGACGACCTGCATGCCGAGGCGCATGTGGTAGATGGCGGCGGCGGCCGTCAGTATAAGGAGCACCGAGTTGATCGGTGACGACACCCAGGCGAGGGCGTCCGTATAGCCGCCGAGCACGGCTTTCATTACCGAGAACAAGAACCACGGCACCAGGAAGATCAGCGCGATGGCGGAGACGCGCTGGCGGATATGGTGGGCGGTGCCGCTCTTGGCGGAGCCGAGGCCGCGGGCCGCTTTGGCGGGCGTGAGATACTGGCCTTTGGACATGTGCGTTCCTCCTCAGGCCATCGTCGCGGCGAGGAAGAGGGCAACTGCGCCGACCACCGCGAAGGCATAGTTGAACAGCGAGACCTGGCTGGCGACTTTCGGCGAGAAGCCGAGGCCGGGGCCGTCCCACAGGAGGTGGCGGATGCCGTTGGCGAAATGGTAGAGCACCGCGACCGCCCAGAGGAACAGGAGAACCTGTCCGGGGATGGAGAAGGCGATGTCTTCGATCAGGGCGTAGGATTTTGGACCGCTGGCAAGCGCGATCAGCCAGGCGGCGATCAGCAGCGTGCCGCCATAGAGGCCCATGCCGGTGATGCGGTGGGTGATCGAGGCGGCCATCGTGGCGTGGAAACGCCAGACCTGAAGGTGCGGAGAAAGCGGCCGCGGATCGGCCTTGGGACTGCCGGACATGGGGACGGATCCTCGCCTGCGTAATTAGGGACTTGGCTGTGCGTTCTAGGCGCCTCTATGGTCAAGTCAACGCGCGGCCACGATAGGAGCGACATTATGAAACTGGGTATCCTCGCGGCATGCATCCTCGCGGCGGCGCCGGCGGCGGCAGCGGATCCGCTGGACCCGCTGATTGCAGCCTATCAGGCCTATATCGAGGCGGGAGACCCGGGGGAGGCGGCGCGCTCGGCAGGCGCGGCGCCGCGCACCTGGGGCAGTGTGCGCTTGCCGGATATCAATGCCCGCGCCGATCAGGCCCGTGCCCTGCTGGCAGAAATCGAAGCGTCTGATTCGCAGCGCGCCGTGGATATCGCCATCCTGGAGCGCCTGCTGAAGGAGGATATCATCTCCGCCGAGCTGGATATGGCGCGCATTCCTTTCACGGGCGACTGGGGGTTCCAGGCAGCGCCGGTGTTTGCGGCGATACGGGCGAGGCTGAAAAGCGTCGACGATGCCGAAGCCTGGGTCCAGAGACTGGATGATGTACCCCGGTATTTCGCCGAGAACCGGATAAACATGGCGCGCGGCATCACCACCGGCTGGACCTCGCACCGGGACCCGCTGGCGACGACCCGCGACCAGATCCAGGCGCAGATTATCGACGACCCCGCCAAGAGCGACCTCTATCAGCCTTTCCTCTCCCTGCCGGATTCGATACCGGCAGCGGAAGCCGAGCGGCTGCGGACGGAAGGCCTTGCGGCGACGGCGCGGGCCATTCAGGCCTACCGTGACACGGCGCGGTTCATTGACCTGACCTATGCGCCGGCCGTACGCAAAGGCGCCGGCATCGCGGCTCTGCCCGGCGGACACGAGGTGTATGCGGCGACGGTGGACGCGCACACGGCAGGCGCAGGCTACGGCCCGGAGGAGATCCACGCGCTGGGCCTGTCGGAGGTGGCGCGCATTCGCGCCGAGATGCAGGGCGTGATGGCCGAGACGGGCTTTGACGGCACGTTCGCGGAATTCCTCAACTTCCTGCGGACCGATCCGCAATTCTATGCCGAGACCGATCTCGAGCTGATGGCGAAGGCGCGCGAGATTACCAGCCGGATCGATGTGATCCTGCCGCTCTATTTCCACACATTGCCGAAGCTAGGCTACACGGTCGACCCGGTGCCGATGTCGATTGCGCCCGGCTATACGACCGGGCGCTATGTGCAGGGCGATATCGAGGAAGGGCGCAAGGGCAGCTATCTGGTCAACACCTACGCGCTGGAACAGCGCCCGCTGTACGAGCTGCCAGCGCTTTCGGCGCATGAGGCGGTGCCGGGCCACCACCTGCAGATCGCGCTGGCGCAGGAGATGGCAGACCAGCCGCGTTTCCGGCAGGAGTATTACGCCACCGCTTTCGGCGAAGGCTGGGGACTTTATTCCGAGCGGATTGCGGGCGAGGCGGGCATCTACGAGACGCCGTATGAGCGTTTCGGCGCGCTGTCCTACGAGATGTGGCGGGCGTGCCGGCTGGTCGCGGATACGGGGCTGCACTGGTATGGCTGGACGCGGGAGGAGGCGGAGGCCTGTTTCAAGGAAAACTCGGCGCTGAGCCCCCTGAATATCGAAACCGAAGTGACCCGCTATATCGGCTGGCCGGGGCAGGCGACGGCCTACAAGATCGGTGAGCTGAAAATCCGCGCGCTGCGGGCAGAAGCGGAGGCGGCGCTGGGCGACAAGTTCGACATCCGCGATTTCCACGGCGTCGTGCTCGGTCAGGGCGCCGTGCCGCTGGACGTGCTGGACGCGCAGGTGAAGGCGTGGGTGGCGGATAGCGCAGCGCGTTAACCGGCTCCGATACAGCAAGCCATTCGATGTCACCCTGAAAACTGGGTGTGCCCACTGATGCGTCGGCGAAGCGCGTGTGTAGCTTTGTCCGGCAACACTCATGGGAGACTGCCTTGAAACGCCTGGTTCTAGCCCTGATGCTCGCCTGCACGGGCGCATTGTCTACATCACAAACAACTTTCGCCGATCCGGCCCGGGTTCAGGAGCCGGTTTTGAAGACCGGCCGCGTGGCCACGGGCGTTGATGTTTCGAAAGTGCGCACGGCCCCTGCGGACCCTGCAAAGACACGCCCGGTTGCGCCGCCGATAACGACAACCAAATCTGTGCTGGACGCAATCGGCAAGATCGACGTGTCCGTCAGCACGAATGCCTATTCGAGCCAGATGGCAAAGGGGTTCGATGCCATGGACCTGAACAAGAACGGCGTGCTTGCCTGGTTTGGACCGCAGGTTTCGATCGACCCGGATCCGTCTGCTCCCGAACCGCTGCAAGCCATGTTCGACCAGTGTTTTATCGTGAAATACACGCACACGCCCGCGAGCAAAGTGAAGGACGCTGCAAAGCCGGGGGCCTGGATCGAGACGCCTGCAAGCACGACTGTTGCTGACTGGAAAAGCTGGCGCGAGGCACTTGCAGATGCGCAAAGTGCGAACCATCAGGAGTGCACTGAATATGCGACCCAGAAACAGAAACACTGCAAGTTTTCGAATGGCGTAGTCTCGCCCGTTGTTTGTAGTGCATTTGGGGGCTGCGATTGTCCGCCGGGCTCAAGCGCCCAAACCAAGGATGTTGAGGTCTGCAGCAAGTGGGTATCCAAGGGGCAGGGCACGTTGAAGGCCGATTTCCTAAAACTCGTCAGTCAGCAGCTGAAGGCGGAAGACTGGAACGCAAACGGGCAGATTGATGCCGGCGAAGGCCAGTATCTCTGCCCGGTCTTCGGGTCGAACTGAGGACAGGGGGGCAGCTTCCGTCCGCCAAGCCTCCACCACATGAAGCCGGGGCGCCCAAACGGGCACCCCTTGCTCTTCATGGCGCCCCACGCCACATGGGGCGGGTCATGTTTCGCTTCTTTGAACGCCTGATCGAGCCCTTTCCCGAGACGCGGCAGGGTGTGCCGCCGGATGGGTTCTGGGCGTTTGTGCACCACTATATCCGCGATGCGGTGCCGTTCCTGGCGATCATGTCGGTGTTCACGGCACTGATTGCGGTGGGCGAGGTGGCGCTGTTCGGATTCCTCGGCGGCATTGTCGACTGGCTGTCGGCGGCAGAGCGCGAGAATTTCCTGGAGCGCGAAGGCGGCACGCTGGCGATCATGGGCCTTGTGCTGCTGGTCGGCTTGCCGCTGCTGACGCTGGTCCAGGGCCTCGTCGTCTATCAGGGCCTGATGGGCAATGTGCCGATGAGCGCGCGCTGGCGGATGCACCGGCAGATGCTTGGTCAGTCGATGGGCTTCTTCGGCAATGAATATGCCGGTCGGGTTGCCACCAAGGTGATGCAGACGGCGCTGGCCGTGCGCGAAGTGGTGATGAAGGTGCTCGATGTCTTCGTGTTCGTCATCGTCTATTTCCTCTCCGCGCTGGCGCTGGTGGCGACGGCGGACCCGTGGCTGATGGTGCCGTTCATCCTGTGGGCGGTGGTCTACGGTTTCGTGCTGCGCTGGTTCGTGCCGCGCCTCGGCAAGATTGCGGAGGCGCAGGCGGATGCGCGCTCGGTGATGACCGGGCGGATCGTTGATTCGTACACGAACATTCAGACGGTGAAGCTGTTCGCCCATGCGGGCCGGGAAGAAGCCTATGCGAAAGGCAGCATGCAAGGCTTTCTGGATACCGTGCACCGCCAGATGCGGATGGTGACGGGGTTCAACTTCGTTGTTTATCTCAACAATTCGCTGCTGGTTTTCCTGATTGCGGCGATCGGGCTGTACCTGTGGATGGGTAATCTCGTCGGCGCGGGAGCAGTGGCGGCGGCGGTGGCGCTGGCGCTGCGGATCAAGTCGATGTCGCAGTGGATCATGTGGGAAGTGGCGGGCCTGTTCGAGAACATTGGCGTTGTCTATGATGGCAAGGCGATGCTGGAAAAGCCGGTCGCGGTGACGGATGCGGAGGCGGCAAGGCCGCTGGGCGCGTCGCGCGGGGATATCCGCTTCGAGGATGTGACCTTCCACTATGGCAAGGGCGCGGGCGTGATCCAGCAGCTGAGCCTGCATATACGCCCCGGCGAGAAGATCGGCCTTGTCGGGCGTTCCGGCGCGGGCAAGACGACGCTGACGAACCTTCTCCTGCGCTTCTACGATACCGAAGGCGGGCGCATCCTGGTGGACGGGCAGAACATTGCCGGGCTGGCGCAGGATTCGCTCCGTGCGCAGATCGGTGTGGTGACGCAGGATACATCGCTGCTGCACCGCTCGATCCGCGAAAATATTGCCTATGGCCGTCCGGATGCGACGGATGAGGAAATCCACGCGGCGATCCGCAAGGCGAAGGCAGACGAATTCATCGCGGCGCTGGTCGACGCGAAGGGAAGGCGCGGGCTGGACGCGCATGTCGGCGAGCGCGGCGTGAAACTTTCCGGCGGGCAGCGCCAGCGGATCGCGATTGCGCGCATCTTCCTGAAGGATGCGCCGATCCTGATCCTCGACGAGGCGACCTCTGCGCTCGACTCCGAAGTGGAAGCGGCGATCCAGGAGAGCCTGTTCGACCTGATGGAAGGCAAGACTGTGATCGCGATTGCGCACCGGCTGTCGACCATTGCGGCGATGGACCGGCTGGTGGTGCTGGATGAAGGCCGCATCGCGGAGCAGGGTACGCATGGCGAGCTTGCCGGTGCAGATGGTCTCTATGCGGAGCTTTGGGCGCGCCAGTCGGGCGGCTTCCTAGTGGCGCCGAAGGTGCGCGAAGACGAAGAGGTTCCGGCGGAATAGGGCGGGGCATGAAACTCACCATCATCGAGACAGGCCTCGTGCCGGCGCCGATCCGTGCGGACTTTCCGGACTATCCGGAAATGTTCCGGCGCATGGTCGCGGCGCAGGATGCGGCAATTGTGTGCGAGACGGTTTCCGTGGTGAAGGGGGAGGCGCTGCCGGACCCTACGACGCTGGACGCAGTGCTCTACACCGGATCGCCGGCGGGCGTGTATGATGATGAGCCATGGATCGCGCCCCTTATGGATTTCATTCGCGGGTCTGCCGCGGCGCAGACGCCGCAGGTGGGCATCTGTTTCGGCCATCAGGCGATGGGCGAGGCGCTCGGCGGAATGGTGACGAAGTCCGACAAGGGCTGGGGCATCGGGCGGCACACCTATGAAGTTGTTCAGTGTCCGGACTGGGCGGCGAGCCCGTGCCCGCCAGCGCTGTCTGTCGCGGTGAGCCATCAGGACCAGGTGGTGGTGCGCCCGGAGGCTGCCTCGGTGATCGCGCGGTCGGAATTCACGCCCTATGCGGGGCTCGCCTATCGCGGCTTTCCGGCGATCAGCTTCCAGTGCCATCCGGAATTCGAGCCGGACTATGCCGCCGCGCTCTACGGCGCGCGGCGGGGGAAGTCGCTTGATGCGGAAATGGCGGATGCGGCGATCGCATCTCTGGGGGGTGAGTGCGACCGCCGCCTGCTGGCCAGCTGGATCGTCAGCTTCCTGCGCCAGCATTCCTCGCAGGGCCGAGCAGGTCAGCCGCCAAAGCGGTAACGCGCGCCGATGCTGAGCACGGTTTGCGTGTTCTCGATGTCCAGCGAACCCGGGAAGAGACCGTTGTTGACGCTGATATCATCGGTGGCGCGGTAGGCCGCTTCACCGAAGAGATCGATCCGGTCACTGACGGACCAGGTGGCGCCGGCTTTCAGCTGGTAGGCGAACTTGCCTTCGCTGTCGTCGATGATGCCGACGCCCGAGGGGCGATAGGTGACCTGCACATCGGAATAGCCGATACCGGCGCCGAGATACGGGCTGATCATGCCACTGCGATTGAAGTCGTAGTAGAGGTTCGCGAACAGGCTGGTCGACTCGATCTTGTCACCGCGCGGGGCGGCAACGACATCGCCGACCGTGACGCCGAGCTGCGTGGCAGAGCCGGTGAGAACGGCAGCGTCGACGCCGTCGATGACCGTGCCGGCGACGTTCACACGGCTGTGCGTGTCGACGTCTGCCTTGCTGAACACAAGCTCGATGCCGGAGCGGAAACCGTTGCCATAGGCCGCGCCGAATTCCCCGGCGAGCGTGTATCCATTGTCGAACTCGGTTTCCCAGCCATAGGGCGTGCCGGCCGCGATCGCGGTGCCGAAGGGGATGACGGGATCGCCATTGCCGGTGGTGAAGGCGCCGGTTGCGCCGGCGTTGGAGCTGTCATTTTGCATCAGGTAACCAACCGAGCCGCTGACATACCATTCCTGAGCATGGGCGGGCATCGACACCAGGAAGGAGCCGGCGCCGAGTGCACACAAAGCTGCGCGAATTTTCATTCTGAAGTCTCCTGCAAATCTGAACCGGGAGGGGAGGGTTGGGCCAGAGGTAAGGCCCGCTCCGAAACGCGAGCTAGGGCTGTGGTCCGGGCAGGCAAATCAAGGTGTGTTGAACTTTTCGTGAGCGGGGGCTGGCCCGCGTCCTTCCCCTGCGGCGCGAAAACTGCAAAAGGATCGCGAAATCGCCGCGCCCCGGCCGGGAGCGCGCCAGACCCGTTTCACGGAGACACAGATGCTGCCGAAACCGCTCGCCGATATCGCCCCGAACACGCTCGAATTCGAGATTCTGCCGCTGGTTAAGCCGACGGGCTTCCGGGAGTATGACGCGCGCTGGTGGTTCAATGGTATCGGCCATGCCAAGGCGCCGGAGCTGAACCTGACCGGCGTACAGGCGCTCGGCCTCGGCATGGCGACGCTGTTCCATGAGATGGGCGTAAAGCCGACGGTTGTGACGGGGCATGACTTTCGCTCGATCAGCCAGCCGATCAAGAACGCGCTGACGCTCGGCATGGTGGCCGGAGGTTGCGAGGTGATGGATGTGGGCCTGGCGCTCTCGCCGATGGTTTACTGGAGCCAGTTCGAGCTGGACGCGGCCTGCTGCGCGATGGTGACCGCTTCGCACAACGAGAATGGCTGGACCGGCGTGAAGATGGGTGCGAACCGTCCGCTGACCTTCGGGCCGGACGAGATGGGCCGCCTGAAAGAGATCGTGATGGGCGGCAAGTTCATCGTGCGGGGCGGCGGCAAGCACACGCGCGTTGACGGCATTCGCGAGAAATACATCCAAGCTATCATTGGCGACACGAAGCTGCAGCGGAAGCTGAAAGTCGTCGCAGCCTGCGGCAATGGTACGGCGGGCGCGTTTGCGGGCGATGTGCTGCGTGGCCTTGGCGCCGAAGTGATCGAGATGGACTGCAATCTCGACAACACCTTCCCGAAATATAATCCGAACCCGGAAGATCACGAGATGCTGCACGAGATGTCTCTGGCCGCGAAAGAGCACGGCGCGGATGTCGTGCTCGGCTTCGACGGCGACGGCGACCGCTGCGGTGTGGTGGACAATACCGGCGAGGAAATCTTCGCCGACAAGATCGGCCTGATGCTGGCGCGTGATCTTTCCAAACATTATCCGAACGCGAAATTCGTGGTGGATGTGAAATCGACCGGCCTTTACAAGACAGACCCTGTGTTGAAGGCGAACGGCGCAACGGTCGATTATTACAAGACCGGCCACTCCTACATCAAACGCCGTACGACCGAACTGGGCGCGCTGGCGGGCTTTGAAAAGTCGGGCCACTTCTTCTTCCGCCCGCCGCTCGGT
>DNFL01000398.1:8694-14804 GCA_003486945.1 Hyphomonas sp.
TTCTTCTTCCGCCCGCCGATCGGGCTCGGCTATGATGACGGGCTTGTCGCGGCGAAGGCCGTTCTGGAAATGCTGGACCGCAATCCGGGCCGCACGATGGCGGACCTGAAATCGGAGCTTGGCGTTGCCTATACCTCCCTGACCATGGCGGCGCATTGCGGCGACGAGGTGAAGTATGGCGTCGTGGACCGGATGGTTGAGGAGTACAAATCCCTCGACGGAAAAGAGATCCTTGGACGGAAGGTCGTCGAGGTGAACACGGTCAATGGTGCGCGCGTGACGCTGGAGGATGGCTCCTGGGTTCTGGTGCGGGCGTCATCAAACAAACCGGAACTGGTGGTCGTCGTCGAGTCGATGGTCTCGGACGCCGATATGAAAGACCTGTTCCATAAGGAAGTGAAGCCGCGCCTCGGCAAGCACCCGGAAGTCGGCGCGTACAATCAGGAAATCTGAAGCGCTACGACCAGAGCGTGAACAGGCCGGCGAGGACGAGGCCGAGGCCGAGGAAGTATTTCAGGTTCAGCGTTTCGCCGAGCCAGAGAACGGCGAAGAGCGGCACCAGGACATAGGTAACCGCCATGAAGCTGTAAGCGTAGGACAGCGGTACAGCTTTCAGCACGTAGACCCACAGGAACGTCGCACCGCCATAGAGCGCCATCGCGGAAATGAAGACCGGGTCAATCACCAGGTCGCGAAATCCGCTGCCCGGATAGGCGGCGAGGCGTTGACCCGACATCTTGAACAGGACCTGTCCGAACGCGACCAGCGCCGGGGTCAGGATCATCAGGACAAGGACATGTGCGGGGATCGACTTGATCATGCCCGCAGCTCCCGGGGCAGTGCAGGCGCAGCAGGCTCGCGGTCGTCCACCGGGGCGGTGCCGAAGATGGCACGTTCGCCGCGGGCCGGGGCCTGCGAGAGATAGAAGATGCGCTTCTGCTCGATACGGCCGCGCGAGACGGAGTCTAGAATGACGCCGCAGGCAAGCGCCAGCATCGCGCCAAGCATCAGCGTCATCGACATCACGAAGGTCGGCATCTTGTCGACAAGGCCGGTTGCGAAATATTCCGCCAGCACCGGAAGCATGAAACCAAACGAGGCGGCGAAGAGCGCGCTGGCTATCAGGCCGAAGAAGACGAAAGGCTTTGTTTCCTTCAGCAGCATCGCCATCATCGTGAGGATGCGGAAGCCGTCGCGGAAGGTGGAGAGCTTGCTCTTGGAGCCTTCCACGCGGCGGCCATAGTCGAGTTCCATCTCGGTGACGGGCAGGCGCAGGGTTGAGGCGTGTACGGACATTTCCGTCTCGATCTCGAAGCCCGCTGAATGCGCCGGGAAACTCTTGGCGAAGCGGCGCGTGAAGACGCGGTAGCCAGAGAAGATGTCGGTGAAATCGCGGCCGAACATTGAGCGGTAGACAAGGTTGAACATGTTGTTGCCGAGGGCATGGCCGCGCCGGCCGGCATCTTCGGTGATGTTGCGGCGTGTGCCGACGACCATGTCGGCACGGTCGCGCAGCAGCGCCTCGATCATCTGCGGGGCCGCGCCGGCATCATAGGTGCCGTCGCCATCCGCCATGATGTAGATGTCGGCTTCGATGTCAGCGAACATCTGGCGCACGACATTTCCTTTGCCCTGACGCCGGCAGGTGATGACGGTGGCGCCAGCGATGGCGGCCTGCTGCGCCGTGTCGTCGGTGGAGTTGTTGTCGTAAACGTAAATGCGCGCGCCGGGCAGCGACTTTCGGAAGCTGATGATACAGGACGCGATCGACAGGCCCTCATTGTAGCAGGGCAGAAGCACGGCGATGCTGTAGCGGTTGGTTTCCTGATTCATGTCGGGCTCTTCGGGCGTTCAGCCTTTGGTGAATTTTCCCTGTCATAGACGCCACTCGTTAAGTTTGCCTTGCCCCAGTGCGGATTCCCGATGACGGTGCGACCGAGCCTCCCTGATCTTGCCGGGCAATATGCCGGGCTCATCCTGTCGGCGGCGGTGATTGCCAGCCTGATGATCGTCAGCCTGCTGAGCGGCAATTTCGGCCAGATCGGGCCGGACGGCGACGATGCGATGCGTCTGCTTCAGGTGCGCGAACTGCTGGACGGGAAGGGCTGGTTTGATCTGACGCAGCCGCGCCTTGGGCCGGAAGGCGGCACAGAGATGCACTGGTCGCGGCTGGTGGACTTGCCGATAGCGCTGCTGACGCTGCTGATGTCTCCGCCGCTGGGCCGCGAACAGGCGCTGAATGCGGCGATCACGGCCTGGCCGATGCTCAGTGTGCTGATTGTAACGAGCGGCCTAGTCTACGGCGCGCGTGCATTGGGCGGGCGGGGCTTGCTGCTGTTTGCGGGCCTGCTGGGTTTCCTTGTGCTGTTCCGGCATTTCCGGTTCTTGCCGGGGGCGATCGATCACCATAACCTGCAGCTTGGACTGGTATTGCTTGCGGCCGTCTGTCTGCTGGCGAAGCAGCGATCGCCGGCTGCGGTCGCTGTCTCTGGCGCGGCGCTGGCACTGGCCGCGGCTGTTGGCGGGGAAGTGTATGTATTTGTTGCTGCGATAGCGGGTTTCGTAGCGCTGGACTGGGCCTTTTCCGGTGCACCGGCGCAGCGCAGCGCGGTGATCTTCGGTGCAGCCTTTGCGGCAACGCTGACCGCGGCATTCCTTGCGACCGTGAGTCCACTTGAATACGGCGTGATCCATTGCGACGCGCTGTCGCTCGTCTCGTTGCTGGCGGGGCTTGGCGGCGGTGCGGGGTTTGCGCTGGCGGTGCAGCTGACATCGGCGCGGACGCGCGACGTGCGGCTTGCGGCGCTCGGCGGAGTGGCAATTCTCTGCGCTGTCATCGTGCTGATGCTCGGGCCGCAATGCCTGTCGAACCCGCTGAGCGGCCTGTCGCCGGAAGCGAAAACTCTTTGGCTGGCACGTGTCGATGAGGCGCGACCGACATTCGAGCTTTGGGCCACGCAACCGGATGAAGTACTGTTCCGGTTGGCCACAACACTGCTGGGGCTCTCGGCGGCGGCATACCTTGCGTGGAAGGGTATGCACCGGCGCGCAATGCTGCTGTTCGTCCTTCTGCTGACGATTTCTCTTATCCTCGCGCTCTACCAGACCCGGTTCTATGTATTCGGGCAGCTGTTTACGGTGCTGCCGCTGGCGGCGTTTGTGGCGAAGCTGCAGAGCGGCGAGATCGGGGCGGGCCTGCCGCGGCCGGTCTATCTGTTTGCGCTGCTCGCGGGCGTGCCCATGATGTGGGCGGCGCTGGGCCTCAGCCTTTCGCCGAAACCGGCGGCGACCGGCATGGCAGCGGCTGCATGCTACACGGCGGAGACGTCAGCGATGCTGTCGCGGCTGGCTCCGGGGCGTGTTCTCGCGCCGCCGACCGATACGCCGCGGCTGCTGCTGGAAACGCCGCACAGCGCGCTGCATGGCCATTATCACCGTAACACCGCCGGCATAGATGCGGCGCTGGCGATCTTCACCTCGCCGCCGGATGAAGCGCGGCTCGACCTAGCAGCAGCGCAGGTCGACTATGTGTTCTTCTGCGCCGCCGACCCGGACCTGAAATTCTTCGCGCGCCATGCGCCGGACGGGTTGATCGGCCGGATGTCTGCGGGCGAGGTACCGGACTGGCTGGAGCCGGCAGCGCGGATGGGCGACGCCTCGCTCTACCGCGTGCGTCTCTGAACCGGATCAGCCGGGCCCGTATTCGGCGCCGGCTGCGTTGCTGATCTCGCTCGAGCGGATGAAGCCACGCCGCGACTGGATGCGCGCGAGATAGGCTTCCACCTCCGGCGTTTTCGGGATGGACCCGAACTGTACGCCCCAGCCGATCTGCGCGCCGGTATAGACATCCGCCGCTGAGAATTTCGGCCCGGCGAGATAGCCTTCCTTCGGCACCAGGCTGAGCAGGGTTTTCAGCGTGCGGTCCAGATCGCCGAAACCGGCCATCGCGGACTTGTCGACCGGCACGTCGACGCCGAGCGCTTGTATCGTGGTCGCCTGTTCCCAGGGACCGGCGCCGAAGAGGATCGCCCGGTAGTAGGCCGCGCGCTGGTCGGGCAGGGGCGCGAGATCCGCCTCGGGAAAGGCATCGGCAAGGTAAAGGCAGATGGCCGCGCATTCGGTAACGATCGTTCCGTTGTGCTCGATCACCGGCACCTTCCGCATCGGGTTGATGGCGGCATAGTCCGGCGAATTCATCTCCGGCCCGTAGCGCACCCAGCGGGTTTCATAGGGTGCGCCGGTTTCCTCCACCATCCAGTGCGCAATGCGCCCGCGCGACATGGGATTTGAATACAGAATGAGGCTCATCCAACCCTCCGGAATGATGTTTAATGTTCGTGATTTGTTCTAGTGGAGCCCCAGATGCCTGTCAACGTTCCTCCCGCCGCGTCAATCGCCCCTTGACCCTATCGCACAAAAATTGCACCCCGCACGCGATCACCCCCGGCTTTGTATCTTTTTGAGGGATTTCCCATGCGTGTCGCGATTATCGGAACGGGCTATGTCGGCCTCGTGTCTGGCGCCTGTTTTGCCGATTTCGGCCACATCGTCACCTGTGTCGACAAGGACAAGTCCAAGATCGACAAGCTGCATGCCGGCATCATGCCGATCTATGAGCCGGGCCTCGACACGCTGGTTGCCAAGAACGTCAAGGAAGAGCGCCTGTTCTTCACCACCGATGCCGCCGAAGCGGTGAAGGATGCGGACGCTGTGTTCATCGCGGTTGGCACGCCGTCCCGCCGCGGCGATGGCCATGCGGACCTCTCCTATGTCTATGGCGCCGCCGAAGAGATCGGCCAGATGATGAACGGCTTCACCGTCGTCGTCACCAAGTCGACCGTTCCGGTCGGCACCGGCGACGAAGTGGAAGCGATCATCCGCAAGGTGCGTCCGGACGGCGATTTTGCCGTCGTGTCGAACCCGGAATTCCTGCGCGAAGGCGCCGCCATCAAGGACTTCAAGATTCCGGACCGGGTTGTCGTCGGCACCGAGGATGACCGCGCCAAGCAGGTGATGCGGGAACTCTACCGCCCGCTCTTCCTCAACGAGACGCCGATCCTGTTCACGGCGCGCCGCACGTCGGAGCTGATCAAGTATGCCGCCAACGCCTTCCTCGCCGTGAAGATCACCTTCATCAACGAGATGGCGGACCTTTGCGAAAAGGTCGGCGCAAACGTGCAGGAAGTTTCGCGCGGCATCGGCCTTGATGGCCGGATCGGTTCGAAGTTCCTCAACGCCGGCCCCGGCTATGGCGGCTCGTGCTTCCCAAAAGACACGCTCGCGCTGACCAAGACGGCAAACGATTACAATAGCCCCGTGCGCATCGTCGACACGGTGGTCGAAGTGAACGCCGCCCGCAAGAAAGCGATGGCGACGAAGATCATCGACGCGATGGGCGGCGAGGTGAAGGGCAAGACGATCGGCGTGCTCGGCCTGGCGTTCAAGCAGAACACCGACGACATGCGCGATGCGCCCTCGCTCGACATCCTGCCAGCGCTGGTTGCCGCCGGCGCGAAGGTCGTTGCTTACGACCCGGAAGCGATGAAAGAGGCCTCCCACCTCCTGAAGGACATCGAGTATGCCGACAGCGCCTACAAGGCGGTGGACGGGGCCGACGCGATGGTCATCATCACCGAGTGGGACCAGTTCCGCGCGCTCGACCTTGGCCGCATCAAGGGCGCCATGAAGGGCAATGTGGTCGTCGACCTGCGCAACATCTACGCGCCGGAAGACATGGCGAAGCATGGCTTCGCCTACACCTCGATTGGCCGCCCGGCCGTCTGATCGGGTCCGCAACGCAAATAAAGCGCCCCTTCCGGTTTCCGGGAGGGGCGTTTTGTTAGCGCTACACTTGGAACCGGGGCGCCGATTGAGTATGCAGGCGCTGCTTCCCGCAGATTCGCTGACCAGACTGGACCCGGACCCATGAAATTCTTCGCTGACACCGCCGACACCAAAGAAATTGCCGAGCTCGCCTCCTACGGCCTGATCGACGGCGTGACGACCAATCCTTCGCTGATCGCCAAGGCCGGCAAACCCTTTGCCGAAGTCATCGCCGAGATCTGCGCCCTAACGCCCGGCGCGGTCAGCGCCGAAGTGGTCGCCACCGA
>DNFL01000037.1 GCA_003486945.1 Hyphomonas sp.
GCTTCCAGGAAATCATTCCTAAGCCGGAACCAGAAGCGGATACTTGAACTACCGACAAATAATGTGGCGCACGGCGCTGGCGGGAAGATCTCGTCCTCCATCGCAAATGCATGGATCTCGTCGGCAAAGGGCGCGGGCGACACCCCTTCCCCATTGGCGGGTGGCGGTGAACAGACTCCCAGGCCGAAAAATACCGACAGAACCAACATCGACCCCCGCATTCCAATACGCTCCCTTTTCACCATGTTACAGAATGCCCTGCGCTGCTTCATCCTGCCAATCAGGCATCAGCGTCGGTCGATCCAACTTGAAGCGCAATCTTCGTCGTAGGGCTACCTGCAAAGTGACTTGCCGTGAAATTGACCATCCCGCTCAACCCATGTCCGCATTCTTCTGTGACGTATCCACCAGTCCTGACAATGAGACCCCACGCCTTCGATCATCGGAAACCGTGGGACGATCCGATTGCAGAGCGGCGCTTTGGCTGCGTTTGCAGCAGGCAACAATCTGACACGGAAATACAGCTTGCTCCAAAAAGCTGCCCCCTGTCCTGCGAATTGCGCAGGTATTGACAACGTTGTTATTTCGATCCACAGACCATCGCCATGAAAGATGCACAGCTTCTGCCGTTGGTTTCCCTTCTCTGATGACTGGGCATGTGCACATCGCCGGGACCGCTGAGCTGAATGAACATTCGGGCATCCTGACGCGGGCCGCTGCTGTTGGCGCTTATGGCATTCCGCGCTGGATCCAGGCAAAGCGATCAAAGAAAACCACGTGCCGGAATGCGCCTTTTGCTTGCAAAATGGAGACGACTGCAGCTTGCAAAAACTGATCTGTATAGGGATTTTTTGGCCTCTGGCAAAAACGACCGCTTAAGCGGCGCCGGCCGATCTATTCCGACGACGGACAATACCGTCTCGGAACATTCAAACATGTCGGGGAGGAAACGATATGACACTAGAGCCTGTAGACCTTATCATAGTTGCCGTTTATGCTGTTGCGTTGTTCGCAATTGCCGTACTCGTCTCGCGTGAGCCTGCGGGCCACCAAAAGGATACCGAGGACTACTTCCTCGCGGGCAAAGCTCTTCCCTGGTGGGCAATTGGCGCCTCACTGATTGCCGCAAACATCTCCGCCGAACAGATCATCGGGCAGTCTGGCCAGGGCCTGGTGGTTGGGCTCGCGATCGCAGCCTATGAATGGCAGGCCGCGATTGTCCTGCTCATTGTCGCTAAATTCTTTCTGCCGATTTTCCTGGAACGGCAGATCTTCACGATGCCACAGTTTCTCGAAACCCGCTTCGGTGGCGAGATCAAATCCATCATGGCCGTATTCTGGATCGTTCTCTATACGGCCGTAAACCTGACCTCAATTCTCTGGCTCGGTGGATTGGCCATCAGCACCGTGACAGGCTGGAGCGCGTTGCCAGCCATGGCCTCGCTTGCGGCATTCGCCGTTCTCTATTCGGTCTATGGCGGCCTGAAAGCCGTCGCCCTGACGGACGTCATTCAGGTTGTCATCCTGATCCTCGGCGGCTTCGCCATTCTCTGGATTTCTCTTGGTCTGGTTGGCGGACAGGCAGGACCGATCGCTGGATTTTCCATTTTGATGAACGAGCTTCCCGGCCACTTCAAGATGATCCTCAACGACCAACACCCATCCTATGGCGATCTTCCGGGGATCTGGACGCTCCTCGGCGGCCTGTGGGTGCTTCATTTCTCCTATTGGGGATTCAATCAGTACATCATTCAGCGCGCCCTCGGCGCTGAAAGTCTGGCAGAAGCCCAGAAAGGCCTGGCATTCGCCGCGTTTCTCAAGCTCCTGATACCTGTGATCGTGGTCATTCCCGGAATCGCGGCTCTGTGGCTTGCACAGCATGGGTCCCTCGATCTTGAAGCCCTCACCGGAAAGCCTGACAGCACCTATGGTGCGCTGATGACACTCGTTCCGGGCGGCTTGCGTGGTCTCGTTTTCGCCGCGCTGGTCGCCGCGATCGTTTCCTCGCTGGCCTCGATGATGAACTCGATTTCGACCATCTTCACGATGGACATTTAT
Organism: Hyphomonas sp.; assembly: GCA_003486945.1. GTDB lineage: Bacteria > Pseudomonadota > Alphaproteobacteria > Caulobacterales > Hyphomonadaceae > Hyphomonas. The sequence goes on from DNFL01000037.1 coordinate 2,059, forward strand.
CGCGACTACATTGCGAAGAACCAGACGGAAAACCATTACGTTCTCGTCGGCCGGCTTGCCGCGCTCGTGGCCATGCTGGTTGCGCTCGTGCTTGCCAAGCCATTCCTTGGCGGCATGGAAAGCGCATTCCAGACGATCCAGGAGTATACGGGCTTCATCGCGCCAGGCGTCGTCGCCGTTTTCCTTCTGGGCTTCTTCTGGAAACGCGCGAACATGCAGGGTGCAATCGCGCTTCTCATCAGCTCAATCCTGCTGAACCTTTTCGCGAAGATCGGATTGCCGGATGTACCTTTCGTTCTCAGGATCTGGGGCGTGTTTCTTGTGTGCCTGGCCGTTGGCGTCCTTGTATCACTCGTGACGCCGAAACCTGCCGAAAATCAACCGGTCGATCTCACGGGCATAGAATTCCGCACACACGCAGGTTTCAACATCGCTGCTGTTACCATTGGCATTGTGCTGGTGCTGATCTACGCCGCCTTTTGGTGATCGAGTCGAATCGTTTGCACCCCAGGAAGATCAGCATCGCACTCCGTGATTCATGGCGCCCCAATTCATCACTACGACGATCCAATGCGACAACTTCTAATCGCTCTGCATACTGACGGGTTTTGCCTACCCAGGCTGATTCAGTACTCGTCATTGGTCATGTGGATTGCACCGAAGCATTCGCATCCTGTTTTCGTAAGCGTTTCTTAGCCTGGTCACCTTTCAATGTTTCGAGGGGTTAGATGATGTGTTCGTCAATCAAGGCCGTGGCCGCTTTAGCGATGCTCTCCGTCTGGCCACTCGCAGCACAAGCTGAATCATCCAGAATCAACAATTCTCCTGACTATGTCATGATGAATCCATCGAGCCGTACAGGACTTGACCTGTCCGGATCCTGGGCCTGGTCGATCGACCCCTATCGTGACGGCCTATCTGGATTCCACGGCGGCGAGGCGGGCATTGGTCACCGACGCTTTGATCCGGTCGATGTCGAAGCCGCAACGCGTGACGATCCGGCGGCACTGTTCGAATACGATATGCGCAACGCGGAAAGAACCACCCTTCCCGGATCGTGGAACACCGAAGCCGATAGTCTCCGCCACTACAATGGTCTCATGTGGTATACGCGCAACTTTTCACATCAAACACGCAACGAGAGCCGGTATTTTATCCGCATAGAGGCCGCAAACTACACGTCTCGCCTGTACTTGAATGGCGCGTTCATAGGATCGCACGAGGGTGGTTTCACGCCGGCGACTTATGAAGTCACACAGCAAATTCTGAATGGCAGCAACGACATCACGATTGGCGTCGATTCTGCGCGCACACCGCTCAGTGTACCGCCTCCGGTGACCGATTGGGAGACCTATGGCGGCATCACGCGCGAGGTTCGCCTTATCGAAGTGCCCCAAACTTTCATTGATGATGCCTGGGTGCGGCTGACAAGGGATGGCCGAGTCGCCGCTACGGTCCAATTGAATGGTATCGATGGCTCGGGACAATCCGTATACGTGAAGATTCCGGAACTGGAGCTTACACTGACCGGAAAGACTGACGTGAACGGTGTGTTTGATACCACTGCTGTGGTGCCAAAAGATCTTGTCCGCTGGTCTCCAGAAAACCCCAAGCTCTATCCTGTCATCGTTACCGCCGGCCACGACACATTGAACGAACGTATCGGATTTCGCACAATTGAGGTGAATGGGCTTGATATCCTGCTGAACGGGGAACCAATCTTTCTGCGCGGCATCAGCATGCACGAAGAGGAACTCGGCATCGCCCCGGCCAGGGTCATGTCAGAAGCCTCCGCCCGCGCGCTTCTTACGGAAATCAAAGAAGGGCTCAACGGCAATTTTGTACGCCTCGCGCATTATCCTCATTCGGAATCGACATTACGTCTCGCCGACGAAATCGGCCTGCTGGTCTGGAGCGAGGTGCCCGTCTACTGGTTGATCGAATGGGAGAACGAAGCGACATTGCACACCGCAAGTTCCATGCTCGCCGAAAGCATCCACCGCGACCGAAACCGCGCCTCAATCATTCTCTGGAGCGTTGCAAACGAGACACCTGTTTCCGCCGCGAGAAACCGCTTCCTGAAAACTCTGATCTCCGACGCTCGCAGGCTCGATGGAACACGCCTCGTGACGGCAGCCCTGTTGACCTCTCAGTCCGAAAGCGATGGTATCGTCGAGGTACACATCGATGACCCCCTTGCTGAGTGGCTCGATGTCATGTCGGTGAACACCTACAATGGTTGGTATGGTGACATGCCGCTCGCGAATGTGCATGCACTTCGGTGGACGAACGAACACGGCAAGCCCCTTCTATTTTCGGAATTTGGTGCCGGTGCGCTTGCCGGTTTCCACGATCCTAGCATGAAGCGGAAATTCTCAGAGGACTATCAAGCAGAATACTATCGGCAAACGCTGGCTATGGCAGAGCAGATTCCGTCCCTGCGCGGCATGTCTCCCTGGATCCTCAAAGATTTCCAGTCACCCCGGCGTCAGCACCCAGTCTATCAGAACGGTTGGAACCGCAAGGGGCTCATCAGCGAAACAGGCCGACGCAAGGAGGCCTTTTACATACTTGCACATCACTATGCGGAACTGGAATCACACGTTCCCCCGTGAGGTCCGAGCTGCTATTTGCCGTTCGAGCTCTCGGAACAGGATCTTGGCCGCTTCGTCGTTCGCCCCAAACCGAGGACTATGAATTGAAAATGACTGCCGAATGTATTTCCTATCGAATTCGACCCGCAACTCGATTCTGGAGCTGCCATATTTATCCTATATGGCTCATATCAAGGTGTCCGGTCGCTCGACCCATTGCCGATGCCAGTCACTCACTGGGGGAATGAGGTGCCGCAGGATGGCGGATCGCCGTGGGATGCGATGCTGCGCCACCCGGACACAAATCTCAACGTCGGGAATTGAAATGCTTGGACTGCGAACATGGGTAGGCGCGCTTGTGTTGCAGTTCGGGCTTGCCTGTGCAGCCTATGCTGGGCCACTGAAAGTGGCAGCCCCATTTTCCGATGGTGCTGTCCTCCAACGCGAAACGACGGTGCCGATCTGGGGCAGTGCCGAACCCGGCGAAAAGGTGACTGTTAGTCTTGATGAGATCAAGCGGGAGACCGATGCTGACAGCAAGGGAAACTGGCGTGTTGAACTGCCTAGCGGCCGCGCGCGGCTATCGACAAGTCTGACCGTCGCTGGCTTGCGCGGGGGAAAAATCTCTCTGAGCAACATTGCAATCGGCGACGTCTGGCTTTGTTCGGGTCAATCAAATATGGAGTTCGAGGCGTCCCGGCAGAGTAACGGTCCTGACATTGTTGCGCGGAGCGAAGATACTGGCTTGCGCCTGTTTCTGGTGCCGCGCCAACGCAGCCGGGAGCCGTCTCGGGACTTTGCTGGAGCGACCGAGTGGCAGATCGCCAAGCCGCAAAGCGTTGCCGGCTTTTCTGGAGTCTGCCATGCGATGGGACAATCGCTGCGGACCCGAAGTCCGCATGTGCCGGTTGGGTTGATCTCAGCTGCCTGGGGCGGATCTCGGATCGAAGACTGGCTGAGCGAAGCAGGTTTGCGGCGCCTCGGGGGCTATGAAACCGAACTTGCCGCACTGACTGCCTACGCGTTGGACCCAGCCGCGGCGGAACGAGGCTTTGCGGAGCAGCAAGAGGCATGGCTGGCGTCGTTGGCAATTCGGGCTCCGGACAGTCCACCCGTTCCGGTCGGTTCACTTCGCGGTGGCTGGGAGGAATGGGGCCTCCCTACGCTGACCAAGTTCGACGGGGCTGGCGCCTATCGGTTCGGGTTCAATGTCGATGCTGCCACCGCGCGGCGCGCACGGGCGCTGGTACTTGGCCGGATTGACGATATTGATCTGACCACGCTCAATGACCGAGTAGTTGGCAAAACTGCTGGCTGGGACACTCCTCGCCGCTATCCGGTGGCGCCAGATCTTTTGCGACAGGGCCGCAATGTGCTCGAAGTTCTGGTCGTCGATACCGGTGGTGGAGGCGGATTTTACGGTGCTAAGCCGCGTGGGCTTGAGCTTGATGACGGATCAATCATCCCCTTTGATGACACTGCAACATTCACTCAGCTGGCACCGTTGGCGGCGATCCAGCCTGTACCGGTCGCGCCGTGGAGAGGCGGCGGGGGACTGGCAACGCTCGATCGTGGCATGATCGTGCCGCTCGGCGAATATCGCGTCAAAGGCTTCGCCTGGTATCAAGGGGAAAGCAATGTCCCGCGCGCTTCTCGCTATGGCGGACAACTCGAAGCCCTCGTTGCCGATTGGCGCGCGAGGATGGGCGGGAATGAGTTCTTGATCGTCCAGTTGGCGGCATTCGGACCCTACGCGTCTGCACCTTACCCGTCGGACTGGGCGGCTTTGCGCGAAGCCCAGCGGCAAGTGGCGCTTCGCGATCCCGCCGTGCGGCTAATCCCGACCATGGATATCGGCGATCCATACGATATTCATCCGGCAAACAAGCGCGAAGTCGGCAGGCGCCTCGCACTTGCTAGTTTGGTGGCAGGAGCCAACCGGGAGATCGTCCTGGCTCGATCCGGTGACGTTTTGAAAGTTTTTATTGCCGACTTCTTATCGATTGGTTGGTGGGAGCCGAACGCCGATCGGCTTTGAACTTTGCGATTTTTCGGATCATTGCCGGTTCGTTGACGCCCGGCCGACGGCTCCAAATCAGGTCGAGTTGGATGTTGCCGCGAATGACTTCAAACTGCGCTATTTGTGGGCGGACAGTGCGCTGACGACCTTGTTCGATCTCGATGGCGTACCATTGGCCCCTTTCGAACTGGCAATTCCAAAAAACCCATACTGAATGGTCGGCCAAAATTGGCCTCCCCCTATGCCGGCAATTGATGCGAAAGTCCCAAGGCGGCAGTCGGACACCCGCGTCAGGCCAAAAATCCACTTTTCCAGAGAGATACTTACACCGCGCGGCCTGAGCTGACACACTGCTTGGCTGCCCCAATTTCCATCACTCAGGTGGACATGACCCCTGCGGGCTTACTGAGCGACTGCGCGGACCGTTTTCTGGCGTTGCCTGCCGAGTCCCGAAATGGTGAGCTCCATGACGTCTCCTTCGCGGAGATAGAAAGGCGGCTTCTGGCCAAGACCGACGCCGGGCGGCGTGCCGGTTGAAATGATATCGCCGGGATCAAGGGTCATGAACCGGCTGATATAGCTGACAAGTTCCACCACAGGGAAAATCATAGTCTCAGAACAGCCGTTCTGGAGGCGCACTCCGTTCAGATCCAGGCTCATGGCCAAGGTTTGCGGATCTTCGATCTCGTCTGAAGTCACCAGCCAAGGCCCGACGGGTGCGAATGTGTCAGATGACTTCCCTTTCATCCATTGCCCCCCGCGCTCAAGCTGCCATTCACGTTCTGAGAGATCGTTCAAGATTGCATAGCCAGCAATATGTTTCATCGACTGGGAAGCATCGATATTGCGCGCGCGATCTCCTATGATGATCGCGAGCTCGATTTCCCAGTCTACTGCCTCTGCGCCGTGCGGCAGAACAACGTCATCGTTTGGCCCGCACAGAGCACTTGTTGCCTTCATGAAGAGAATTGGCTCGTCAGGCTCTTCCATACCGGACTCGGCGGCGTGGTCTGAGTAATTGAGTCCTACACAGATGATCTTCCCGACCCGCCCGACAGGAACGCCAAGCCGGATGCCATCGGGCACCAATGGGAGCGATGCGGGATCAATCGAACTAAGGCGCTCCAACCCTGCACGCGTCAGCACATCCCCTTCGAGGTCAGAAACGAATTCCGACAGGTCGCGGACTCTGCCGTCCTGGTCGAGAATACCGGGGCGTTCCCCACCTGCCAGCCCAAAGCGAACCAGTTTCATCATTCTTCCTTTTCAATAGGTCGAGCGGCCGCCACTCGTGTCAAATACGCCAGCTGTTGTAAAACTTGCTTCCTCCGAACAGATCCACGCGATCATCGCCGCGTTTTCCTCGACAGTACCGAAGCGCCCCATCGGAATCTTGGAGAGCATGTAGGCAATATGCTCCTCACTCATCTGAGCAAAAATATCTGTCCGGACCGCTGTCGGTGTCAGACAGTTCACGGTCACGCCGGTTGTCGCCAACTCCTTGCCGAGTGACTTTGTCAAGGCGATTGCGCCTGCCTTCGATGCCGAGTACGCTGACGCTGTCGGATTGCCCTCTTTGCCTGCAACAGAAGCAACATTGACGATCCGTCCCCAGCCATTGCTGGTGAGAAGCGGCACCACAACCCGGCAGCAATAGTACAGGCCGACAAGATTGACCTGTACGATCCGGCTCCACTCACACGGATCATAGTGTGTCAGCGGCGCATTTGATCCCGCTATCCCGGCATTGTTTACCAGAATATCAACCCCTCCAAGCATCGACAGGGTTTGCTCAGCGGCTGTCTCGACAGAACCGAGATTCGCCTGATCCACGTGCACAAAGATCGCCCGGCCCAACCTGCTCAGCGCATCAGCTGCCGCCTCGCCAGCTTTTGTGTCTACGTCCCAGATCGCCACCGCAGCGCCAGACTTCAGAAACAGTTCAGCCGTGGCCCGCCCGATCCCCCGGGCTCCTCCAGTCACGATTGCGTTTCTGCCGTTTAGGTCGAACTGTGTTGCCATACTATGCCTCGTAAGGCCGAATAAGGTTGGCAGCGCGCCGGTCGAGTTCCAATCCAAATCCCGGCGCGTCGGAAACCCTCACTTTTCCATTCACCGGAATCGCCTCATCGACGAACAGGCCGCCAAATACCGGACTGACTTCATCAGACCCCGGACTGGAGTTCAGATACTCTACAAAAGGAGAGTGCGGCTGGGAAACCACGAAATGATAGCTGTAATTGCCAGACCCATGTGGAACCACCGGCACGTCATATGCCGCCGCCATCGCGGACACCCGCAGCAGTTCCGTCAACCCGCCAACCCACATGACATCCGGCTGAAGAATGTCCACGGCACGGTGTCGCAGCAACTCTCGAAAACCGTAGCGTGTGTATTCGTGCTCTCCTGTGGTCCAGCGCTCCAGGGGCGCCCTTTCCTTGAGAAGACGATGTCCATCGACATCGTCCGGATTGAGGCATTCTTCAAACCAATGGACGTCAACACCTTTCGACCGACATCTGGCCGCCAGCTCGACCGCATACGGAACATCCAGAGACATGTAACAGTCGACCATCAAGGGGAAGTCCTGCCCTGCCATTGACCTGTACTCTGCAAGCGCCTCGACATTGCGGACCATACCTTCTGGCCCTGCTGCCGGACTGATCGGCAATGGCACCTTGGCGCCCCAGAAACCGAGTTCACGGGCCACATCGGGTCGAATGCCCGTCATATAAGCCGGGATTTCGTCACGCACCCTTCCCCCGATAAGGTTGAACACTGGCTCGCCGCGCAATTTTCCGACTACATCCCAAAGGGCAAGATCCACGACACTGATCGCAGCAGGCGCCAGCCCCTTGCGACCGTAGGGCAGCGAAGCCCGGTACATTTGGTCCCAGAGCCTGTTGATATCCCGGCAATCGGATCCAACAAGAAAGCGCTTGAAATGCTTCTCGATCAAAAAGCAGGCCGGCTCACCGCCGAGCCCCGTCGCTATACCAACTGTCCTGTCTTCCAATTCGATCTCGACAAGAATTGACCCGAGAACAGCGATACCCCAGCTTGTGCGGGATCTTCGATAGTCTGCATACAGAGACATCGGAGTGGATATGGCGCCATCAACCAACCAGTGCCCATCTGCCCTGTCATGATAATCCCCGCCGACTCCCTTAGAGTCGATGACATAGGCGCGAACATCCGAAATACGTGGATCGACTTTCCTGCTGCTCATCAGATATTCAGCCCGGTTCCTGCCTATGGGTCACTTGTTACGTTTGCGGTAGGCTTCGCGAACATTGATAAGGTGCTTCATCATCGCGCTGCGCGCCTGCTCCGGGCTGCGTGCTGCCATGGCGTCAAGAATAGCCTTATGGTCCCGGGCACTGCGTTTGAGTACCCCTGGTACATATCCGGTGAGTTGCCGGCTCGCCCGACCGAGATATTCGATGCTTGTCACCATTCTCGCCAGGATCGGATTGTCGGCGACTTCGGTTATGACATTGTGGAAGGCCACATCGGCTTCGATGAATTTCTCGATATCCTCGCGGCGTTCTGGCGGTGACACGACCGTCTCGCGCAGGCGTGCCAATTGATTGTCGGTGATCCTTGAAGCGGCGAGCGCGGCCACTTCTGATTCGAGGATCATCCGTGCTTCAAACAGGCTTTCGACATTCGCCGGTTCGAGCGTGACAAAAAGGTGAAGCGGAATGAGCATTACATCCGCATCCAGACTTGACACGTAGACGCCGCTCCCCTGCCTCATGCGCAGGAGGCCGAGAATTTCCAGTGCCCGCAATGCCTCTCTCAGCGAGGAGCGGCTAACCCCCATGTCCAGCGCCATTTGCCGCTCCGTGGGAAGTTTGTCACCGGCGTTCCAGACTCCGGAGCGTATATTGTCCATAATCTGGTTGGCCAGCACGGCGGGACCGCCCGCCCTGTCAGCAAACATCATAGGAGGATCCGCAGGCGCTGCGGAAACTTTACTGGAAGTTGTCATACTGGAATTCCTGCTCTTCTTATTGGTAGGACCAATAGGCGAGCGCGTCAATTGTTTTTCATCAGCAGCCTTCCTGGCCATTCGTCTCTCCACAGCTTAATCTCCACGAACGATAATTATAGCGAGGAGCCGGCCCCCTGTCTCATACTCAGGTAAGCGGCGCGCCGACATTGAGACCGCATCCAGTCGGCGCTTGACTGGTCCGACCAATTAGCCTTATCCGGAATTTGCCCGGAACTCAATTGTGTTCGCGGACTGACTGGAACAGTCGCACACGCCGAATGTTGAAACACAAGATCGAACGCATCTGTAACATGCCCACACTGGACCTCGTACCCGCAACCTCCGACGACTTCCGGCGCCTCGCGGAACGAAGGCTGCCCCGGCCCCTATTCGACTATATCGATGGCGGCGCCATCGATGAAGAGACACTTCGCGCAAATTCAGGCGCATTTCGATCCGTCCTGCTCAATCAGCGGGTCATGCGTGATGTAAGCATGACCGACACCAGAACCGAACTGTTCGGGCAGGCAGTTGCGATGCCCCTCGCCCTGTCGCCTGTCGGTATGGCAGGAATGATGGCGCGGCGGGCGGAAGTCCAGGCGGCCAGGGCCGCAGAAGCCGCAAATGTGCCATTCTGCCTCTCCACGGTTTCAATCTGTCCGCTGGAAGAAGTTGCTTCGCAGACCACACAGCCATTCTGGTTCCAGCTCTACATGCTGAAGGACAGGGGCCACGTTTCGGAACTATTGCAGCGCGCAAGGAATGTTGGATGCCGGACTCTGGTCTTCACTGTTGATCTCCCCATAGTCGGCACCCGGTACCGCGATGTTCGGAACGGGATGGCCGGCGGCCTCGGACTCGCCGGCCGATTGAGAGCCGGACTGGTTGAATATGCTTCACATCCGGCCTGGGCAGTGGATGTTGGGCTGCGCGGGCGTCCTCTTGTATTCGGCAATATTGCCGAATACGTGCCAAATGCGAGAACACCAGCCGCGTTCAAATCCTGGCTTGATGCCCAACTCGATCCAAGCGTGACCTGGAAAGATATTGAATGGATTCGGTCGATCTGGCCGGGCGATCTCGTGATCAAAGGCATCCTGAATGTCGCAGACGCGATCAGCGCAACAGATGTCGGCGCAGATGCCATTATCGTATCCAATCATGGGGGCCGGCAACTTGACAGCGTTTCGCCGACTTTACGAGTTTTACCGCGTATCGCTGAAGCTATCAGAGGACGGGCTACGGTACTCATCGACAGCGGCGTGCGCAACGGTCAGGATGTTCTGAAGGCCATTGCGCTTGGAGCCTCTGCCGCAATGATCGGCCGCCCATGGATATGGGCCGTGGCGGGCGGCGGCGAACGCGGCCTCCGCAACCTTCTATCAAACTTCAAGCAGGATTTGGTTACAACCATGTCCCTTTCCGGCGTTCAGACAGTCCCGGAGATATCCGCTTCTGCACTCGCAGCGCCCCAGCCATGAAGCTGCATCGTCTCCGATCCGGTCTTGCCGCCAATCAGGCTTCGTTCGCCGTCGCAATCAGGAAGCCCGGGACAATCTGACCGGGGCCTGCCGGTCCACACGACAGGCATGCGCGCACCCACCAGCCGAGACGACAAGCGCTCTCGCCGGATGGGATCAGTCACCTGACAGGACTTCCCAGACCGACTCGACTTCGACGGCAATTCCGAATGGAAGCGTATTGACACCGATCGCTGCTCTCGCGGCCTTTCCGGCCTCGCCGAACACCTCGACAAAAAGATCGCTTGCTCCGTTGAGAACGGCTGGTTGATCAGTAAAATCGTCTGCGGAGTTCACATAGCCTGTAATACTCAGGCATTGGACGACCCGGTCCAGAGATCCTCCGCATGCTGACCTGAGTTGGGCGAGAACATTCAGCGCCGCACCTCGGGCCGCAGCGTAGCCGCCCTCGATGCCGAGCCCGTGGCCGAGTTTTCCAAACGCATCCTGACCGACTGTGTCGGCAGGTCCCTGTCCGGCAATGTAGACAACCGCTCCGGCCCGCCTCCAACCGACATAAGTCGCAACCGGGGCCGGCGCAGCCGGCAGCTCAATGCCGAGCGCCACGAGCCTTGCTTCAAATGCCCCTCCTTCACGCCGCTCAGGCCCTGTCGCAAGAGCTGGCCGGCTGGCTTGTAACACGCTGGTCGCCGCAATGCCGATAACGGCGCCGGCACCCCCCACCAATACGTCTCTGCGCTTCATGGCTTCGGCCCCTTCCTGCTCGTGGATGCACGCTCACTGTCTGCGATACGCGATGGCATCAACCTCGATCAGAATATCGTCGCGGCCCCAATCGGCACCTGGCACTGTTGTTCGTGCTGGCGGTCTGTCAGGGAAATTCTCTGCAAAGATCCGATCTGTGATCGCCATATCGCCAGATGACTTGAGGTAGACGGTCACCTTGACCACATCGGACAAAGCAAGGCCTGATGCCTCAAGCGCCGAAGCCAGGTTGTCATAGGCTGTTCGCGCCTGGACATCGATTTCGCCAGCCGCCAGCCCCTCCCCTTTCCGGTGCGCTATCATTCCGGCAACAAATACAAAATCGCCCGCCTGCACCGCATGTGAATAGGTGCCGAGCCGCTCGATCTCATCTGAGAGGATATGCTTCGGAGCCGCCCCATCTGTCGCGCAAGCTGCAGGCAGAAGGAGGGACAGGCTGATGAAGTACCGGAAAACCAGACTTTCTTCGGCTTTCATCAGCCTGTAACTCCATGCCCGATCAGAAGGACTTGCGCAGCGTAACACCCCAGGCTCGCGGATCCCTGGCGGTGACGAGGCCGTTGAATGCCTCGAAGCCGACAACGGGCGCGGGTGTCGCCAGACCATTAGCGGTATCGAAGCGACTTGCCTGATTAGGAAGGAACACACCGGTCACAGCAGTATCCTCCTCAAACAGATTTCTCACCCAGAAAGAAACCGAGAGGTCATCATTCGACAAGCCTGTCCGCAGATTGACCAGAGTCGTATCGCCGACATAGGCATCGGCGGTCTGCACGGTGCTTTGATCTGAAAAATAGGCCAGATCGCCGCGCGCCATCCACTCCCAGTCGCCAAATGCCGGCTTCTGGTACTGAAGGGACAGATTGAACTGGTGTTCCGAAACCCATTGCAGAGGCTTGCCGTCCAGCACCGGATCGAGCCCCAGCCCCGCAAGCGCGCCAAATGTATACTTGTCATAGGCGCTGTCGGTATAGGCATAGCCAGCTGTCAGATCGAGTCCCCTCGCCAAACGCGCACGCGTTTCAAGTTCCACACCGGTGATCGACGTTTCGCCAGCATTGGCATTCAGGGTCGCAAAGGTCGCACCAAGCGCCCGGACGATCTGGTCGGTCCATTGGATATGGTACACGGCGCCATTGAGGGTCATCCGGCCATCGGCCAGGGTAGACTTGAAACCTCCTTCATAGGTCCAACTCTCCTCGGGGTCGTATACCCTCTCTGATGGCAGGATCCCGCTACCCGTCACATCGATATTGAAGCCGCCCGTCTTGGTGGCCTTGGCCGCACTTAGATAGACCATAAGGTCATCATTGTACTGATAGTCTAGTATGAACTTGGGTACGAAGTTCTCAAATTCAGCGCTATCGGCGAACACGCCGATTGCAGGTGAAAGGGGGCTCTGCTGTGTAGCGACGATGTCTTTGGTTTCATTGGTCCATCGCCCTTCGAAAGTGCCGGTGAGCCGGTCCGTCAAGTCGTAGCTAAGTGAGCCGAAGAGAGCGTAGCTGGTCGTGGTCTCATCATTTGTGGTGATCGCGCCCGCTGGAAGCAACCCCGCCAAGGGCGTCACAGACAGAGCCTGAGCAAGCGCAAATGCCCCATCAACAAACGTATCGGTTATGCGACCATCCGAGCTCAGATCATAGTAGTATGCACCGACCATCCAGCGTAGCGAACCATCCGGAGACGACGCCAGGCGAAGCTCCTGGCTGAATTCGGCGAGGTCTGCTGTTGCCCGGGAGTAGCGGATCGAGCGCGCTTCATAGTCATTGTCGACATTCTGCTCTGTTTCCAGCTCCACATAACCTGTGATCGATGTGAGCGTCAGGCCACTGTCGAACTCCTTGTCGACGGCCAGTGAGACAGATGTGTTCTGCCGATCAAAGCCGCCCGGCGACACGCCATACCCGCTGCCAGGAGCAAGCATCTCTCCGGCATAAAGCTGGAACGCCGGCGGAAGCGGCGCAGGTGTCGGATTGCCCGGTGCGGCATTGTTCTCGAGAAAGCGCAGCGGACTGTCGCCATTCGCGGTATTTTCGTAGGCAATCCGGAGAACTGCACCAAGCGAAGCCGACGGGGTCGCCTCAAACGAGGCCGAGAGAACATTTGTTTCGCGTGAATCGAGGTCGCCGCCCGTGAGTTCATTGTCGAAGTACCCGTCACGTCTATAATGCGATGCACCTCCGCGGAAGTAGAGCTGGTCCTCAACCATCGGAACGCTGATGTTTCCGCGCACTTCCCGAAGACCGTAATCCCCCAGCGTTGTTTCAACGCCGCCTTCGAGATTCCTGGAAGGCTTGCGAGTGATATAGTTGATGGCGCCTGCGAATGTGTTTCTTCCGTACAGGGCACTTTGTGGCCCCTTCACAACCTCGACACGCTCGATGTTGCCCGCAAGCAGGGCATCCATAGCGGCGCGCGATGACTGGTAGACCCCGTCTACGAAAAATCCCACATTGGACTCGCCGATGGATGTAGATTGACCCCGGACCACCGGAATACTACCCGCGCCCCCGAACAGAGGAGCGAAAGTCAGACCCGGGGTGAGTAGCGCGATATCTTCGATGTTGGCGAGACCTGCGTCCTGAATCTCGGCCGCACCAAATGCTGTCACCGCCAGCGGAGCGGACTGGAGGTCCTCCTCGACCTTGCGAGAAGTCACAACGATCTTCGCCACACGCAGTTCCTGCGTGTCGGAAGCGGCGTCAGGCTCCTGCGCAATCGCCGGCAGCGGCGCAAGCACAAGCGCCAAAGCGGCACTTGTCAGATAGCTCTTCCGATTGATGTATCTCACTGCTTCTTCCTCCCGGTAACATGTTCGACATCACAAACCATCGTCAAAAAACCGCATCTGTCAACTTTGGCCCGACCAATTTATTAACATCTGAAACTAACTGTGGCATTTAGGCATTGCCAGGTCCGTCTTTACCCAGAACAGTCGGGCACGCCGCAACCGTGTGATATCGAGAGCAAGATGCTGTTGCGATTCCGGGCGCGCCAAGCCTTGCTTGACGCGCCCGCCGGATCAAACCCACGATTGCCGCCTACCACTCAGCACGGATGCCAACGGTGAAGTAGCGACCGTTGAGATCGTAGAGGCCGGGGATTGTTGGATAGCCGACACCGGACAGCGTTGTCGGCATGAGCGGCGGCTCCTGGTCGAACAAATTGTTGACCGTTGCATAGAGCTGCATGTTTCCACCTTGCGCTTCGAAAGCGTACGCTGCAGAGAGATTCGTGTAAAAGATCTCAGGCACGGTCGGGTCTCGGAACACGCCGCCGCCTGCCGGGCTGACCTTCAGCATTGAGCCGATATACCGCTCCTGAACGGTGAGCGAAAATGGTCCCTGATCGTAGGTCGCCGACAACAGGCCCCGCCATTCTGGCATCCCCGGTACTGAGAGCCCGACAAGTTCGGTGGTCACTCCGCCTGAAACCGAGTCCGCCTCGTCAATGTAACCCGCCAGCAGCCGGAACGTCACATCGGCATTTCCAACTGGGCGAGTGTAGCTCACGTCGAAATCCACTCCCGAACGATTCTGCACGCTGGCATTGGTCTGCAAGAGGCTGACTGAAGTTATGTTGTCGACTGACGGGTCTCCAACGATTTGAGCGCAAGCGGTGGCGTCTCCGTTGTTGCAGTCCGTCAGAACCCGCGGCACGGTTCGCGCAGTGACAATGCCGTCGGTCAGTTCAATGTTGTAATAGTCTATCGAGGCGCTCAGGCCCGGCAGGAAGGACGGCCGGAAAACGGCCCCGACAGTTGAGGTGTCGCCGATCTCGGGCTGAAGATCAGGGTTGCCCGCGGTAATTGTCGGAATCGTGGGAATCTGATTGCCCGTAAACGGATTGACGGTGAATGCTGCAAAGCCGGTGGAGGGGCTGGCAAACAACTCGAAGAGATTGGGCGCACGAATGTCGCGCGACCGCGAGGCTCTGAACCTTATGTCGGAGATCGGCTCATAGCTCACCCCGACCTTCCAGGTGCTGACCTCGCCGCTATTGCTGTAGTCCGTATAGCGAAGCGCCCCATTGAGTTCGAGATTGGTTGTGATCGGTGCAATCGTCTCGAAGTAGAGTTCTTGCACCGTGTCGCTAACCTGTTCCTGTTCGCCGACATTGCCTTGTATCCAGCCGCCATAGCGGCACGCCGTTGGCGTCGGGCACAACGTCACATTCATTGATCGTCCACGGATGGTAGCGGGATCAATCTGGGAAGTCGCGACGAGATTGGAGGTCCCAGACAATTCGCGGTTGCGCCACTCGACGCCAGTCGCGACCGAAACGGGGCCGGCCGGAAGCTCAAACAAAGTACCCTGGAAATTGAGCGCCAGCACCTGCTGAGCGCTCGTCGTCGAGTTTTCATTTGTGCCAGTAATATAGTCGAGGGCCGCCTGAGACGGCGCGCCAAAGCCAAACAGGTTTATCGGGACACAGCCGTCATAGATGCTGCCAGGACTGGTCAGCGTCACTCGGCAAACCGTGCTGCCACTTCCATTGTCGACCGCATCCGCAGCCGCCAGAAGGCGCGCGACATTGACCGCGTTGTGCTCAGCGCCCTCCTGCTTGGTCTCCCCGTATCCGAGGTAGGCGTCCCAAGTCCAGTCGCCGACGAGTTCGCCTGAGAGTCCACCGGAAATGTCATAGTAGGTGGTGTCGGTTGTATTGTAGGAGGCGCCGCCTTCTCGATTTGAGCGCGTCATAAAAAAAGACGTGTACCCGTTCGTGGTCATCGTGCTCTGCAAACCCGCGGGCATGAACGGGTTGCCGCTGAACATTTCCAAAAGTGTGCCGCTGTTGCCGCTAAAGGCTGGCCATCCGTATTGGTTTTGCGCGCTGTTGAGTGCGCCCGTTAGCTGCACGTAGCCGTGCAGAGTGGGGGAGAAATCGTAGCCGAAGCGGCCGTAAAGCCGATTGGTTTCTGTTTCACCCAGCGGCTGCATGGCCCCGCTCGGCGAGTAGCCGTCGCCACCAACCGCGTTGGGTGCGCCGGGAGGCAGGATTGTTCCAAGATTCGTTGGCCCGTATGCACCGCCGGGCAAAAACTGCGTCCCCGCAAGAGGCGCGGAACCGAAATTGAACGGCAGGCCATTGGAGCTGACGATCAAGCCGCCGGTGGTTCCGGTGTAGAAACGCGTGTCGGCAACATCGTAGTACGGCGAGGCCAAAGTGCCCGCTCCCGCCAACACCCACATCTGAGCGCTTTGTGGGCGATCTAGCAGGCTCGGAATACCCGCCGCCTCATAGTGCTCGAGGCTGAATATGATGTGCCCGCGCCCGTCGAGCACGGACGTCCCGCCAGCTATGCCAGCCTTGATTTGCTCATCGTCGCTGTACCCTGATATGCCATACTGCAAATTGGCGCGCAGGCCCTCAAACTCGGTGTCCGTGATGTAGTTGACCACTCCGGCGACGGCGTCCGAGCCATAGGCGGCCGAAGCGCCGCCGGTGACGACATCAACACGCTGCAGCAAAAGCTCAGGTAAAACGTTGGCGTCCACCACACCACTGGAAATGGACGGCGCTAGCCGATTGCTGTTCAGCAGCACGAGCGTTCTATTTGGACCCAGTTGGCGAAGCTCGAGGTAGGCACCCGCCGATGCCGTCCCGGCCGCGCAGCAATATGAGCGGCCGCCCAAGGCAGACTGGCCGGTCAAGGACGGCAACTGCCTCAGAGCATCGGCGACCGTGGACGGGGTCGTCGTGAGCAATTCCTGTGCACCGACCGCAGTGACCGGCGTTGGTGCCTGGTAGCCCGGATTTTGGATGCGCGATCCGGTAACGACGATCTTCGCCACACGCAGGTCCTTCGTGTCGGACGCTGTTTCCGGCTCCTGCGTGTCGGACGCTGTTTCGGGCTCCTGCATACCGGACGCTGTTTCCCGCTCCTGCGTACCGGACGTTGTTTCAGGCCCCTGCGCAATGGCGGGCAAGGGCGCGAGTACAAGTGCCAGCGCGGCACTTAGCAAACAGTTTTTCCGATTGATTTGTCTCACTGCTTTTTCCTCCCGGTAACATGTTCGACACGAAAACCTATCGTCAATAATCCGCATCTGTCAACATTGGCCGGACCAATATGGTTTCGAATGAAACTAACTGCGCCGTTTTAGCAACGTTTACTTTCGGCGGCGGCGCAGCATTTTCAGACATGAGCCGTTAGATGGTCCGAAGGAATTCGGCCGCATCCGCGACGCCCTGACGAGCACAGGCGAAGCGGTCCTGGAACACGGTGAAGCCATGAATGGCGCCCTCATAGATCCGTAGATCCACCGCCACTCTGGCAGCCTTCATACGATCCGCCGGTCGTGTACTGTCGATTCAGAGGTGGTCCAATGGGTTCCAGATTCCCGATAACCCAGCCGCCGCCATGAAAGTGGATCAACCAGGTTGACGGCGCATCAGAGGCGACAGGATTGTAGAGGCGCGCCGACGGGGGCCAAAAGCGCCATCAATCTGGATATCCCTGACTGGGCTCATTGACCGTTGGACTCATTTGGTTTGTTGCTTAGAGGGCTGAGCGAGCCTGCGCTCAAGTTCCGCGAACTGCATGTCAGAGATTTGCGGAAATCCTGGTCGAACAGGTCCGTATTGGTGCAGCATGCTCAGTGAAAAGCCGCGCCCTGCGAAGGCAACGACCAAGTGTTCTCGCAGTCCCGGTAGAACTGTCTCAACGACTGCCGCCGCTTCGGGGGCGGCGAACAACTCCTTTAATGAGGATCGGACATCGGGAGGACCATCCGGTGTCGGCAGAGTCGACTCCCAGTCCGCCCAAGGACTACGCTGATAGCTGATTGGCGTTTCCAGTTCCACATAATGACTTAGACCGTCCCGTCGAAGATATTCGTCGGCGGGGAGGAAGTCATCATCCAGCAGATCGAGCCATCTTCTCAATTCCTCTTCCAACTGCTCCTGCAGCGACGCCAAGTCCGCCCGACCGCACAGATTTTGCTTCTGATACGGATCATTTGTATTGTCATAGAGCAGCCACGGACCTGTGATCGACCGCACATACGTATGCGAGCGGGTGCGCACGCCGCGATACTCTGCAAAGCCGTATTGGCGCACTTGCGCCGGGACAACGTTATTGAGGAAGGCTGACTCGGGGAGATTTCGTACGTTTCCCCGCCAGAGAGCCGTTCCGAAATCGCTACCTTGCACGGAGCCCGGAATGGGCAGGCCACAAATGCCAAGCAAAGTGGGCATGATATCGGGCGAATTGAGCGGCGCGCCGCACCGCGTTCCGGCTGTGCCGTGTATACGAGGATAGCGCAGCAGGAACGGGACACGAATGGATTCTTCCCAAGGGACCATCTTGTGGCTCAACCCTTGAGACTCCATCATGTCTCCGTGGTCGGACGTGAAGACAACGACGGTGTCTTCAACTTGCCCCGAAGCTTCCACGACGTCTAGAACCCGGGCGAAGCAATCGTCCAATGCAGCCATGTGCGAGTAATAACCGCGCAGGTCTGCCGTCGCCGCACCCGCCAGTTCATCTGGCACATTCAACCGCAAGGAAATCGGTCGGTCACGAAACATCGCTCGATAGCGCTCTGGTGCAGTGTGGAGTGGGAAGTGCGGCGGACCCCAGGACAACATCATGAAATACGGTTCGGATTGACCGGCATTCTCTTGGATGAACCTGCACGCATCCTCAGTCTGCGCGAACGCGTCATATCCCTCCCAGTATCGCTTCTCCGGATCGTTGTTGTCATAGTAGAATGAGCGATTGTAGTCGTGTGTGGCCTCGGCCGCCTTCCAATAATCGAAACCGAATCTAAATTCCGACGGAATAAAATCCTCTCGTCGCTCCCAGCGACCGTCCGGGCTGCCGTAAAGATGCCACTTGCCGACATACGCCGTTCGATACCCGGCAGTGCGAAACACTTCGCCCAAAGTTGGCGCACTCGGCCGCAGTGGCACGTCATTGATATAGACGCCATTGGTCAGCGGATATTGCCCCGTCACCAAGCTGGCGCGCGCCGGACAACACACTGAGCATCCCGAAACAGCTTGATCGAAGTTCACGCTCTCGCGAGCGAAGCGATCAAACGATGGCGTTTCAGCGTTGAGGTCTCCTTCGTAGCCCATCGACTGACCTCTCCATTGATCGGCCATTACAAGCAACACATTCGGGCGGCGATCTTTGGGCGGCGACGCGCAACCCAAGGCGGCGATCGACAAAGACGTCAAAGCAAACTGATTGAGGGCCCTTCGAGTTATCATGGACGACTCCTGCGACCTAATTCGAATGAGCCTGTGTGGTTTCCGCGTTCCGAGGCGTGAGCCTCACATCACCGTCAACGACACAGCTTAGCCCCTCGCCCTCCGTGCGGTTCGCCTGCGCGATCGCCGGTAACGGGGCAGGCACAAGTACCAAAGCAGCACTTGTCAGATAGCTCTTCCGATTGATGTGTCTCACTGCTTATTCCTCTCGGCACCATGTTAGACATTACGAACCGTCGTCAGAAAACCGCACCAGTCTATATTGGCCCGACCAATATAGTAACATCTAAAACCAACTGTGCCTTTTGGGCAACGTCGCCGCCCGACTCCTGTGCAGAATTAATGAGCGCCCAAACGCAAAAAGGCGGCCGCATCTGCTACCCCTTGCCGAGCGCAACTGAAGCGTTCCTGAAACATCGTGAACCCGTGAATGGCGCCCTCATAGACCTGCAGATCGACCTTCACGCCAGCCGCCTCCATCAGGTCCGCAAGCCGGGTACTGTCATTGAAAAGGGGATCGACCGTCGGCGCTGAAATAAATGTGCGCGGCAATCCCTGGAAGTTCCCGAACAGAGGGGAAGCCTCAGGCTTGCGCCAGTTCGATTCTTCAGGACAGTAGTGCCGACGGAACCGGTACATCGCTTCCGTTTCCAAGAAATATCCGCTTTTGAGCAGATCCATCGACCGACCCGAGTAGGTCAGATCGAACGCGCCATAGAACAACAACAATCCGGCCAATTGAATTCCGGCATCGCGCAGAGCCAGCGCTGCGACAAGAGCGAGATTTGCACCGGCGGAAGCTCCGCCCAGAAAGATCCTGTCCGGATCAATGCCCAGCTCCCCTGCCCGGTTCAGTGCGTCCCGGACACAGGCGATACAGTCATCTCCCGGCCCCGGAAAAGGATGCTCCGGAGCAAGGACATAATCGACTGACAGCACACATATGCCGCTCTCGTCGACAATATGGCGCAGTTTCCGGTCCTCGGTTTCCAGATTCCCGATGACCCAGCCGCCGCCATGAAAGTAGATCATGCAGGCTGACGGCGCATTCGAGGCGACAGGCTTGTAGAGGCGCGCCGGCCGGGGGCCGAAAGCACCGGCGAGCAAAGTGTCCCTCACCTCCCCGACAGGAGGCCCCCCCTTGTTCAGGAGTGCGAACATTTCATCCATCATCGCCCTTACGCTCGATGGCGAGACTTCATCCATGTTCGGTGGCGGGGGCTGACCCTCCTTTTCCTTCAGGAACGTCAGCACATCTTGCTGAATGTATGGCTCCGTCTCCATTGAATACCTCCTCTCAAAGCCCGCCCATCATGAACACCGTTTCACCGCCCGGACCGACTACGCGATAGCCCGGCGCCAAGCCGTCGCATC
>DNFL01000100.1:0-6463 GCA_003486945.1 Hyphomonas sp.
GGGGCGCGGATTGCGCGGTTCCGCGAGCTCGGTTGCCGGGGCTGGCTCGTGCGGCCGCTGCGCCTCGCTTCGGTCGCCGAGCGCATCCTGCTTGCCCGCGCCGGGCGACTTACTGCTGATGACGGCGACCTGACAACCGGCGAAGGCCGTGTGCTGATCGCTGATGACAATCCTGTAAACGCGCTGATTGCACGCCGCGCCTTGGAATCGGCCGGATTTAACGTCACTGTGGCGGCAACCGGAAGCGAAGCGCTGGAAGCAGCGGCGCGGATGGAGCCTTGTCTGGTGCTGATGGATTTGCGCATGCCGGTGATGGATGGGTTTGAAGCCATGCGGCGCCTGCGGGCCGCCGGATTCGAGGCGCCGGTGATAGCCGTTTCGGCCGAAATCAACCCGGACATCGAGCGGCGCGCGCGAGAAGCGGGCGCCAGCGGCGTGGCTGCGAAACCGCTGGACGCCGAAGCGCTGCGCTCGCTGGCGCTGCACTGGACCCGGGGCGCAGGAAAACAGGCAGGAGCAGCATGAGCGAAGCGGTTGCCAGCACGGCAGAGGTCAAGGAGACGCCGCGGTTCGTCCGTGCGCTGAAGGCCATGAAAGACCGCCGGATGGCGGCCATGTTCCTGCTCGCGCTCGCCGCGGGGCTTCCGTATGGCGCAGTGCTCGGCACACTGAATGCCTGGCTGACAACCGAAGGTGTTACACCGTCTGAGATCGGCGTCCTGTCGCTCGTCACCATCGGCTATGCTTTCAAGTTTCTCTGGTCGCCGGCTTTCCAGAAAGCTTCGCACCCGTTCCCGTTCCTCGGCCCGCGCCGTACATGGCTGCTCAGCCTGCAGCTGCTGATTGCGGCGCTGCTCTTCCTTCTGGCCTTCTCGAACCCGGGCAAGAATATCGGTCTCGTCGCCTTCATCGCGCTCTTTGCCGCGCTGGCCTCCGCCACGCATGACATCGTGCTGGATGCCTGGCGCATCGAAGTGGCGCGCACGGAAGAAGACAAGGACCTGATGGCCGCGCTCTACCAGTTCGGCTACCGCATCGCGGTCTTCATCACCGGTTTCCTCGCGCTGTTGATGGCGCAGTATTATGGCTGGGTCGCCGTCTATGTGATGATTGCCATCGTCATGGTGATGTCGATCGCCGGCACAATGCTTGCGCCAGAGCCGGAAGCGCCGGATGTCAAAGGCGGCGCGCGCCTCAGTTTCGAACCCGGCGTTCCGGCGCGCGAGCGCAGCTTCGCGGCGTTGCTGGTTGCGGGCGGCTGGATCGCGGCCTTCCTGATGATCGCCTTCTTCGTGATCGCCTCGTTCACGCAGGTACCGCCGCCGCGCGGCGGTGCGTTTGTCACCCAGCAGGGGCCGTGGATCGTCGGCCTCACAGTCATTCTTCCTGCGCTGGGCGCACTGATCCTCCTGTTGCGCCACGGCGCGGAGCCGGGCGAAGTGCCGGCGGCGCCGGCGGGCGAGGCAACTGGAACGCGCGTACTGCGCGTCGTCTTCCGCTCCATCTTCGATCCGCTGATGGACCTGATCGCGCGCCTGAAATGGGGCGCGCTGCTGGTATTGCTCCTGGCGCTGACTTACCGCTTCACGGATTCGGTCTGGGGCTCGTTCGCCTATCCCTTCTATCTGGATGACAGGTTCGGCGCGCTGCACCACACGATGGCGGATGTGGCGGTCGCCTCGAAATTCTTCGGTGTTCTGATGACTATAGCCGGCGCCGCCATTGGCGCGGTGATCATCGGTTTCATCGGGCGCATGCCCGTGTTGATCATCGGCGCGGTTCTCGCCGCGGCGACGAACCTTCTCTTCGCAGACCTGTCGCGCGGCGGCATGAGCATCGATGCCTTCATGGAGTGGGCCTATATCGCAGACCCCTTGCGAGCCTTCGCCGGATGGGCCGCGCAGATTTCGCCGGAAGGGCAGGGCGCGGAAGCGGGCGAGCGCATGGCGCGCCTGATGCTGGCAATTGCAGGCGAGAATCTCGCAGGCGGTTTCGCCAGCGTTGCCATCGTCGCTTACCTCACATCCGTCGTGAACCCGCGCTTTGCCGCCGTGCAGTATGCGCTGCTCGCTTCGCTGACGATGCTCGTCGGCACACTTGGCCGGCCCTGGCTCGGCGGCCTGATCGAGACGCAGGGCTACTATTCCGTGTTCATCATCACCTTCTGGCTCGGCGGCGTGGCCGTCGTGCTGGCAGCAGCAGAATGGCTGCGCCTGTCACGCCTGCCGAAACCGGAAGCTGAAGCGGCGGCCTGACGGCGTCAGGCGGTGTGAACGCTGTCGATGTCGAACGCCGCGAGCGCGGCGAGGTCAACGATATCGCCCACCGTCGCCCCAAGCGGCGCAATCTGCACCGGCTTTTCAAGGCCGAGCAGCATCGGGCCAATCACCACCGCGCGGCTCATCTGCTCCAAGAGGTTCGTCGCGATGGACGCCGAATGGATCGCCGGCATCACCAGCACGTTCGCCGGGCCGCTGAGTCGTGAGAACGGGTAGAGCAGCTTGTGGTTCGGGTTCAGAGCGATGTCAGCATTCATGTCGCCTTCGTATTCGAAGTCGATGCCCGGCGTGCGGTCGAGGATGCAGACCGCATCGCGCACCTTGTCGCCGCGCTCGCCCATCGGGTTGCCGAAGGTCGAGTAGGACAGGAACGCAACGCGCGGCGTGAAGCCCATCGCGCGTACGGCGCGGGCGGCTTCCAGCGCGATGTTGGCGAGCGCTTTGCCGTCGGGCAGCTCGTTGACGCTGGTATCGGCGATGAAGATCGTCTTGCCCATGTTGATCACCATCGACATGCCGATCACGGCCTGACCGGGGATGGGGTCGAGCACCAGCAGCGCATCTTTCAGGGCCACGTCATAGGCGCGCGTCACGCCGGTCACCATGCCATCGGCATCGCCATTCTTCAGCATGCACGCGCCGAACACATTGCGGTCCTGATTGACGAGGCGCTGCACGTCGCGCTTCAGGTATCCCTTGCGCTGCAGGCGTTCATAAAGAAGGTCCGTGTACACCGGATTGTTGTCGGAGAGGCGCGCATTGATGATGTCGAGCGCGCCGGCGGGCACGCCCATCTGTTCCATCGTCGCTTCCACCTGCGCTTCGCGCCCGATCAGGATCGGATGGCCGAGACCCTGGTTCTTGAAGCTCCATGCGGCGCGCACAACTGCCGGCTCTTCGCCTTCGGCAAATACGATGCGGCGCTGCACTTCGCGGCAACGCGCCTGCACGCCCTGCAGGAAGGCGGCAGACGGATCGGCGCGGCGCACGAGGCTGCGGCGATAGGCGTCCATGTCGGCAATCGGCTTGCGGGCCACGCCGGTATCCATCGCGGCCTGCGCGACGAAGGGCGGGATGAAGCTGATGAGGCGTGGGTCGAACGGCGTCGGGATGATATAGTCGCGGCCGAAGGTCGGGCGCGCGCCGTGATAGGCGGCGGCAACTTCGTCCGGTACGTCTTCGCGGGCAAGCTCGGCGAGCGCGCGGGCGCACGCGACTTTCATCTCCTCATTGATGCCGCGCGCGCGCACATCGAGCGCTCCGCGGAAGATGTAGGGGAAGCCGAGAACGTTGTTGACCTGGTTAGGATAGTCGGAGCGGCCGGTGGCGATGATCGCATCGCTGCGCACGGACTTGATGTCTTCCGGCGTGATCTCGGGGTCCGGGTTTGCCATCGCGAAGATGATCGGGTTCTTCGCCATCGATTTCACCATGTCCTTCGACACGGCGCCCTTGACGGAGAGACCCATGAACACATCGGCACCGTCCATCGCTTCGGCGAGGGTGCGCTTCTTGGTCTTCACGGCGAAGGCGGACTTGAACTGGTCCATCTTCTCGGTACGTCCCTCATAGACGACGCCGGCGGTGTCGCAGATGAGGATGTTCTCGGCCTTCACGCCGAGATGGCGGATAAGGCCCGCGACCGAAAGGCCGGCGGCGCCGGCGCCAGAGACGGCGACCTTCACGTCCGACATTTTCCGGCCGGTGATCTGGCAGGCGTTGATCAGGCCGGCAGCGGCGATGATCGCGGTGCCGTGCTGGTCGTCATGGAAGACCGGGATGTCGAGCTCTTCGCGCAGGCGGCTCTCGATGATGAAACAGTCCGGCGCGGAAATGTCTTCCAGGTTGATGCCGCCCCAGGTGGCGCCGATGTTGCGCACGGTGCGGATGAAGTCTTCGGCGTCGCGCGTGTTCACCTCGACGTCGAAACTGTCGATATCGGCGAAGCGCTTGAACAGCACCGACTTGCCTTCCATCACCGGCTTGGAGGCGAGCGCGCCGAGATTGCCGAGACCGAGGATGGCCGTGCCGTTGGAAATCACGGCGACGATGTTGCCGCGCGCTGTGTAGTCGAAGGCCGTGGCCGGATCCTGCGCGATTGCCTTCACGGGGACTGCGACACCCGGCGAATAGGCCAGCGACAGATCGCGCTGCGTCGCCATCGGCTTGGTCGGCACGATCTCGAGCTTGCCAGGCTTGCCGCGCGAGTGGAAATCAAGCGCCTCCTGATCCGTGATGTTCGGGCGGCTGCGCCGCTTCAGCGGCTCCATCTCGGACATGCGTGTTTCCCTTGTCAGTGTTCTTGGCAAGATCGGCCCAGCTCGATCAAGAAGCTTGCCATAAAGGTGCAGGCTGGCAACCTCAAGCGACCGCGTCTGCGCTTATGGTAGGTCTCCCCTGCGCCGGTCGCGTCAGCCGCTCAAGGGTTCGCAGTCGCTGACCGGGGCACCACACAGGCCCCGCCACCAGCCAATGACGCCGTCGGGGCTTTCCACCTGCACCCATTCGCCAGAGCAGGCGAGGATCCGTTTCGGCTGGTTTCCGCCGCTCAGCGGGCCCTCCATGGCGTTTTTTGCCGGCAAGAGCGGAGCGTCCTCCCTTGGCTCCGCGTACAAGGCGCCAAGCGGCATCTTGCGATAGTAGGTCACCTTGCCGCCGATCTGACTCAGCGGCAGCCAGCCGCGCCCTGAATAGGTCTTGATGCCGCCGGTTGAGCGCCGGCCCAGTGTGCCGAAGTAGTAGGGATCGTTGTAGGGGTGTAGCGCCTTTTCTATCAGCACCCAGCCATCCTTGATGCCGAGAATCTGGAACCCGGCCCGCCAGACCTCGTCTGTAGGCACGGAGATGTCTTCCAGATCCCTTGCGGTCGCCTTTTGCGGCGGCGCAATGCGGCCGACGATCTTGGCCTTGGCATTGGGCTCGGCACGCACTGGCGTGCCTGCACGGCTTCTGTCGAGCGAATAGCCGGAAATCGAGCAGGCCGTCATGCCTTCCGGCAGGGACTGCGCAGATACCGGCTGAATAAGCATAGCCAGCATCAGTGCACCAAGGGTTGGTACTGCGGCACCAATGCTTGCCATCAGATCCTCCGCCCGCTCGCAGCATCAAACAAATGCACCGCCCTCGCCGGCACGTCGACGCTGACGCTTTTGGCCTGGGCATCCGCCGCGTGTGGCGACAGCTGCAGGGTGAAGTCCTGGCCGCCGAAGGTGCCGTGATAGAGGCGCGACGGTCCCAGCTCCTCGACGAAATCCACGTCCACGCCAATGGCTCCGCCCGGCGAGGGGCTGGTTTCGTCAGGCCTGATGCCGACGAGCACCGAAGTCCCGGCGGCAGCCGCGCCGGTGTCGCAGGCCAGCTTCACGCCCCCGACGTCGACCATGCCCTTACCGGCGATGCTGCCCTTCAGCATGTTCATCGCCGGAGAACCGATGAACGTGGCGACGAACGTGCTTTCCGGCCGGGTATAGACCTCGCTCGGCGTGCCGATCTGCTCGACCTGCCCGCCGTTCATCACCACGATCATGTCGGCGAGGGTCATCGCCTCGACCTGATCGTGCGTGACGTAGATCGAGGTGACCTTGAGCGCATTGTGGAGCTTCTTGATCTCGACGCGCATGTGCACGCGCAGCTTGGCATCGAGATTGGAGAGCGGTTCGTCGAACAGGAACACCTGCGGCTTGCGTACGATGGCGCGGCCCATGGCGACGCGCTGGCGCTGTCCGCCGGAGAGCGCGCGGGGCTTGCGTTCCAGCAGCGGCTCGATGGCGAGAATCCGAGCGGCATCCGCCACGCGGCGCTTGATCTCGTCCTCCGGAGTCTTCCGGTTCCTCAGGCCATAGGCCATGTTGTCGTAGACGCTCATGTGCGGGTAGAGCGCGTAGTTCTGGAAGACCATGGCGATATCGCGCTCGGCTGGCTCGATCTCGTTGACGATACGATCGCCGATCTTGCAGGTGCCTTCGGAGATCCGTTCGAGGCCGGCGATCATGCGCAGCAGCGTGGACTTGCCGCAGCCCGAAGGGCCGACCAGCACAAGGAACTCGCCCTCCTGCACCGCGATGTCCACCCGGTGAAGCACTTCGACCGGGCCGTAGGATTTGGTGACGTTCTTGATGTCGAGAAAGCCCATGGGTCAGCTCCGGACGGTAGGGGTGGGGCCAAGAATTTTCGAAAATTCTTGG
>DNFL01000100.1:6539-6884 GCA_003486945.1 Hyphomonas sp.
TGCCGCAGCCGGACGGGCCGAGGAGCACCGTGAACGAGCCGTTCGGGATCGTGAGATCTATGCCTTTCACGGCTTCGACGCCGCCGGGATAGATCTTCTTGACGTGTTCGAGTGTGACGGAGGCCATATTACTTTTCTGTCTCCACGAGACCTTTGACGAAGAGGCGCTGCATAATGACGACGACGGCGACGGGTGGCAGCATGGCGAGGACGGCGGTCGCCATGGCGAGCTGCCACTCGGTCAGCGCGTCCTGAGTCACGATCATCTTCTTGATGCCAATGACGATGGTCTGCATGCTGTCCTTGGTCGTGATCAGCAGGGGCCAAAGATACTGGTTCCAGCCG
>DNFL01000160.1 GCA_003486945.1 Hyphomonas sp.
CAGATCCGTCAGCAGACGGAGAGGGTCGCGGTAGCGCACGGTGACGGTGTCACGGTCAGCGACCGGCAGGGCGAAACCGGCGCGCTGCAGGAGAGCCGCCATGTCGCGCAGGCCTGGCAGAGGCGACAGGCGCGGGGCGAGGCCGCCGGTCAGTTCGGATTCGGCTTCGGTGAGGACGTCGCGCAGTTCTGACAGCGTGCCGGCGGCAAACAGCGCGCCGAGGAAGAGGCCGTCCGGTTTCAGGATACGCCTAATTTGGGCGAGCGCGCCCGGCAGGTCGTTGACCCAGTGCAGGGTCAGCGGCGCGAGGACGAGATCGAAACCGGCTTCCGGGAAGGCGAGGTTTTCGGCATCGGCTTCAGCGGTTTCGAGGCCGCGGGCTTTCGCGATGGCAGAGAAGGCGGGAGCCGTGTCGGCGGCGACCATTGCACCGGCCTTGCCGGCGGCGAGGAGGCGGGCCGACAACTCACCACCGGCGGCGCCGAGTTCGAGGCCGCACCCGAATGAGCGGGGAGTGTCGGCAAGGCGGCTTTCCAGGTCGTCAATCACGCGCTGTCGCAGGAAGTCATAGTCTGCAAAGGCTGCAGCCATCCGCTGGCGGCGCGCGGCGAGGCGTGCGCTGTTGAAGATGCGGGGCGGGGCAGGGAGTGGCGCCTTCATGACGGGGGATATGCCCAGCGGAGGAGCCGGGGCCAAGGCGTTTTTCCGCAGCGTGTCGGATTTATCTGGCCGCCACGTTCGCTGGTGAGCGGGGCGAGGGGCGCCGGGCGCGGACCGTTGACACCGAAAGAGTTCGCGAAGCTGCGCTTGTGTCCGAGCCGCTCTGCGACCGGTGCGGGGTGCCGCTGGATGACCGCACGGGAGATGAAACCTGGTGCGTGGCCTGTATTGCGCGCCCACCGAAATTGGACCGGGCGCGGTCGGCGTTGGTCTATGATGATTTTTTCAAGGCGGCCGGTGCTGGACCTGAAACGCTCCGGGCGGCGCTACGGTCTCTCCACCTTTGCCGGATGGATGGGGCAGGCGGGCGGGGCGCTAATCGATACGGCGGACGTGATCATGCCGGTGCCGCTGCAAACGCGGCGCACGCCAGGCCAGGCGGGCCTCGCTCGCAAGGCGCGGCGGCGGAACGTGACCGGAGCGTTCAGGGTGCGCAAGGGCCGGGAAGGCGGATTGCCGGAGCAAGCGTGCTGCTGATGGATGATGTGCTGACGACCGGGGCGACGCTTTTGGCCTATGCGCGTGCCCTGAAACGGGCAGGGGCGCGGCAGGTTGACGTCTTGGTGCTGGCGCGCGTTGTCCGGGAAATCGACATTACCATATAATAAATGTTACAGGCGCAGCATGCGCCTAGGTTCAGGTGAGAAAGGCCCATGGCGAAAGTCACGATCTATACGCGGATGTTCTGCCCCTACTGCACGCGCGCGGTATCGCTGCTGAAAAGCAAGGGTGTCGAGATTAACGAGATTGATGCCGGAATGGACGCCAAGCTGCGTGCAGAGATGGTCCAGCGCTCGAAGGGCGGGAACACTTTTCCGCAGATCTTCGTCGGCGACACGCATATCGGCGGCTGCGACGACATGATGGCGCTGGAGCGGGAAGGAAGGCTCGACCCGCTGCTCGCTGGGGCGTGAGGAGCCAGACCGCATGATCCGCTATGCCCTTCTCTGCAGCGACTGCGAGCATGGCTTCGAGGCCTGGTTTGCCTCTTCGGCGGCGTATGACACGCAGGCGAAGCGCAAGCTGGTCGCGTGCCCGGACTGCGATGGGCGCAATGTGACCAAGCAGATCATGGCGCCGGCGGTGCGTACGTCCGAGCGCAAGGCGGCAGAGCCGGACGCCGAAGCGCTGGCGAAGGAATTTGTGAAGCAGGCCCGCGCGCATGTTTCGGAGAATTTCGATTATGTCGGCGAGGATTTCGCCGAAGAAGCCCGCGCCATGTATTATGGCGAGACCGAAGACCGCCCGATCTGGGGCGAGACAACGGCTGAGGAACGCGAAGCGCTGAAGGAAGAGGGTGTGCCGGCCTTGCCGCTGCCTGCGCCGTTCGCCCCGAAGAAGCCGAAACGCAAGGCGGGCCGGGCGCTGAACTGAGACTGCAGGGGCGCTTTGACGCGCTTGATGGGGCAGGGCGCCTTGGTTAGAAGGCGGGATATACGATTCCGGAGGGCAACATGGCCACGCACGACTATCACCGCGGCGAGATGGACATCCGCGACCAGAAAGCCACCTGGGACGGTTTCATCACCGGCAGCGTGTGGGGCGGCCTGATCATCATCCTGATGGTCGGCCATGCGACCCTTGCTATTGCCATCGGCCTCAACTGGGCGGTTTCGCTTGGCCTGAGTACGGTTGTCGGCGTGGCCGCCGGTCTCCTGATGAACCTCGGCGGCCGCTGGATGGCGACCGTGGTGGTGCTGTTCGTGCTGGCGCTGATCGTGCAGGCCCTGATCTGGCTGTTCGGCGCCGTTCTCTGACGCCTTTCCGGCAGGATTTAACCGGACCCTAAGCCCTCAAGCGGCATACCCCTTGAACTTTATCGACAATCGCTAAAGTAACGATTGTGAGCAGTTTGAGGAGACCGCCGATGGGCGATGCACCACTCGTCATGTCCGGTGCAACGAAGCGTTTCGGCGCTTTCACGGCAGTCAATTCCCTGAGCTTCACCGTACCGGCGGGCCAGATTGTCGGCTTCCTTGGGCCGAACGGGGCCGGCAAGTCGACCA
This sequence comes from Hyphomonas sp., assembly GCA_003486945.1. GTDB lineage: Bacteria > Pseudomonadota > Alphaproteobacteria > Caulobacterales > Hyphomonadaceae > Hyphomonas. The sequence goes on from DNFL01000160.1 coordinate 2,727, forward strand.
GTCTGCGCATGGCGCTGGGCGTGATGGAACCGGATGAGGGCGAAGTGGCGCTTTTCGGCGTGAAGCCCGAGATCCGCGCGTTGAAACGTGTCGGCTTCCTTCCTGAGGAACGCGGCCTCTACAAGAAGATGACCGCGCGAGACACCATCACCTATTTCGCGCGCCTGAAGGGCATGAGCGCAAACGATGCCAAGGCGCGCGCCGACGAACTGCTGGAATCGACCGGGCTCGGCAAGTTCCGTCTCTCGCGGATTTCCAAGCTGTCGAAGGGCATGGCGCAGAAGGTGCAGATTCTCTCGACGCTGGCCCACCGTCCGGATTTCCTCATTCTCGACGAGCCGTTCTCCGGACTCGACCCGATGAACCAGCAGACCCTGGAAAACCTGATCCGCGCCGAGCATGAACGCGGCGCGACGATCCTGTTCTCGACCCATGTGATGGAGCATGCCGAGCGGTTATGCGACCGGATCGTGATGCTGGCGCGCGGGCGCAAGGTGCTGGATGGCACGCTGGAGGAAGCCTATGCGACGCTCGGGCAGGGCGCGCGGGTTTCGGTATCTGCAGGCTTCGATCTTGCCGCGGCTCTGGCGTCGAAGGGTTTCTCTGCGCACCGCGCCGCCGACAAGGGGCCGGGTGAGGCCTGGCGGGTGGAGTTGCCGAAGGGCCTTGGCGCGCAGGACGCGCTGCGCGCGGCGCTCGAAGCGGGCGCACCGATCCTCGGGTTCCAGCCGGAAGAGGCGCGTCTGCGCGATGTGTTCGTCAATCTTGTCGGCGAGGCGGAGGCGGCTGCGCTCGATGTGCCGACACCGGCCGAGGAGGCAGCCTGATGCGCAATATCTACCTGATCTTCCGGCGCGATTTCCTCGGCTATGTCAAAGCCTGGGGCTTCTGGCTGAGCCTCGCGGCAGTGCCGCTGTTCCTGATCCTCGGCGTCGGCTTCGGCATGTTCGCGGCGACCACATCGCCGGTGCGCTATTATGCCGTGGTGGCGCCGACGCCCGCGATCTCGCAGGCCATCGAAGCCGAGTTCCAGCGGCGCGTGTCGGATGCGGCCAAAGAAGCTGCGGAACTGGCAAAGCGGATGAACATCCCGTTGAGTGAAGCCGAGGAGCAGATTTCCGAAGCAGCCGGGGGAGGGCGGAAGTATTTCGAAGTGCCCCCACCGGCGCGCACGCTGGAAGAGCTTCGCCCATGGCTGGCGGGTGAGCGGACGGTGGCCGGGCCGGCCGGCGAGCGCGGATTGTTTGCCGCCTTCATCCTGTCGGAAGACGGAAGCCAGCTTGAATACTGGAGCAACGACGTGAACGTCGACGCGCTGCAGCGCACGGCGGAAATCGCGATGCGCGACATGAGCCGGCGCGACGCGCTGACCGCCGCGGGTCTGGAGACAGATTTCCTGAAACAGGCTGACAATGCGGCGGTGAAGGTTCCGGCATTCCGCCTGAACAATACCCATGCCGGCGAAAGCGGTGCGGAAGTCACGATCGCTGACCGCGCCCCGGCGATCGTGTCCGGCGCGCTCGCCTATTTCCTCTGGCTGATGGTGTTCTCGATCATCCAGTACCTGCTTATGGGCACGATCGAGGAACGCTCCAACAAGATTTTCGACACGCTGCTGACGTCGGTGAAACTGCCGGAGCTGCTGGCCGGCAAGCTGCTCGCCGTGTTCGCCGTGACCTCGACGATGATGCTGTCATGGACGGCGTTTGCGGGCATAGGCTCGGCTGTGTTTGCGGCGCAGGTGCCGGGCATGACCGATACGATCAGCCCGTTCCTTGCGGCACTGACCGATCCCGGCCTGATCATCCCGGCACTGATCAGTTTCGTGCTCGGCTATGTGCTTTACGGCGCGATCTTCATGGCGCTCGGCTCGCTGTGTGACACGATCCAGGAAGCGCAAACGCTGCTCTCACCGATGATGATCCTGCTTATGTTGCCGATGTTCGCGATCTTCATCGCCTTCCAGGACCCTGGCTCGCCGGTGATCGATATTGCCAGCTGGGTGCCGGTGTTCACGCCTTTCCTCCTGATCCTGCGCATTCCGCATGATCCGCCGATGTGGGAGATCATCGCGCAGATGGTGATGATGGCGGCGGTGACCGCGGTGATCGTCTGGCTGTCGACCAAGGTCTACCGCGCGGGCGCGGTGCATGGCGCAGGCATCGGCGAGATCGGCGGGATGATCAAATCCGCGATGGGGATCAAGCCGAAAGCGGTGAAGGAGTAGCGCCTTCAGCTCTGCGCAGGCGGGGTGGGGCGCGACCAGATGAAGGCGGCAACCGCTGCCAGAACCAGAACCTGGACCGCAAAGACCGGCCACGGAACAGCAAGCGCCAGCGAGATCGCGAGGACAGCGGCCATGGCCAGCGAACTTGCAATCTTTGTGCGCCGGTTGATGGCGCCGTGAGCACGCCAGTCGGCGATCAGCGGACCAAAAGTGCGGTGATGGATCAGCCAGGCATGCCAGCGGTCGGACGAGCGTGAAAAGGCGAATGCGGCCAGCAGGATGAAAGGCGTCGTCGGCAAAAGCGGAACAACGACGCCGATTGCGCCAAGGCCAAGGGAAATGATCCCCAGCGTGAACCAAGCTGCGCGCCGGGGGGTCATCTTGCGTCCGCGAACATCATGCCCTGCCTTTGCGGATTTGGGCTGCCACATCAACCGGCAAGCGTGTCATCCGCAGATCAGAGCCCTGCGAGCCGGCTGCGGCAGGCGTCCGCGGGCAGGTCCGGGTCAAGAACGAGGCGGCGGACGGGCGTCGTCTCGCGCGCGGCGGGCAGCCAGGTGAGCGACACGGTTTCGCCGGCCAGGCTAACGGTCGCCGTTTTCTCCGCCGGGTTCTGGTGGTCTTCGGAGGTTTCCGACCAGCCGGTCAGCTGCATGCCATTACGCAGGCCGGCTTCGTGGGCCCGGCTGCCGGCGTGCACGCCCTGGATGATCCATCCGGCGGCTGAAGTGGCGCCGAAGTCGAAGCCCCGGTCCCAGCTCAGCGCGTCGAATGTTTCGATACGCCCGCACGGGGAGTAGAGATCAGGGGCCAGGGCGACGGTTTCGCCGGTCAGCGTTTGTGCTTCAATCGCGGCGCGGGCGTCCCAGCCGGTTTCAGCCTGCAGAGCGGAGAAGAGAAGATCGGCCGCGCGCGCTTCAGACACTGCGGAAGCGGCTGACTGCATGGCGAGGAGGATGTCGTCGAAATCCTTCGCGCCATTCGTCCGTGTGCGGACTTCATGGTCAAGCCAGGCGCCGATCAACATGCCCTTGTCATAGGGCAGGTCCTGATAGTCGCGCCGGGCCCAGAAGCCGGCAGCGGCTTCTTCAGCGGAAGCGTTGCGGACAGGCGAGGTATCATATGCAGCGAGGGATTTGTTGAAGGCGGCGGCGAAGTTTTCCGGGCCCCACAGTCCGCCGCGCACCAGCGTGCGCCAGGTGGTCCAGTTGGTGAAGCCTTCCGACAGCCAGTAATCCGTAGCCTCGTTCTCCTCCGGCATCTGTCCGATGCGCGCCGGAATCCAGCTGTGCATCATCTCGTGCGCGACAGTCGGCAGGGCCGTCTCAAGGTGCATGTTCGGGGAGACGAAGAGGGAGAAAGCATCGCCAAGGCCGGTGCCGCCGATGGAATAGGCGTCCGGGCCTTTGTAGACCGGATAGACGGTGACGAGAAATTCCTCGTCGCCCGTTTGCCAATAGGCGCGCTGGTCGCGGGAGACGTGTTCGAAGGCGGCCCGCCAGTCGACATCGCTTATGTTGTCGAGCGTGCCGGCGAGGGCGAGGCGGCTGCCGCTGCCGCTGCCGATGACGCGGATAGAGCCGCCGAACAGGGCGCTGGGGCCGAGATCGCGGAAGGTCAGGCCGGCATGTTCGAGATCGGAGACAAGCGGGATGCCCGCTTCGGCAAAGGCGGAGAGGCGCACTTCGGCGGGCGTGTCTGCGGGCAGGTGGTCCGGCTGGATCAGGGCCGTGTGGCCGATGACGTAGAAATAGTCCGGCGCGAAGAGCGGGCGGTAATCATTGCCGCCGCCCCGCTTGCTGTCCGGTGGGCCATCGCCGCTGCCAAGTATTTGCCAGGTGAGCGTGATCGCAGCGCCGGGCGCATGGGTGAGGCGCAGCTTTTCGGGCGTGTCGCC
>DNFL01000067.1 GCA_003486945.1 Hyphomonas sp.
GCCGCTTTAGCTCAGCTGGTAGAGCACATCATTCGTAATGATGGGGTCAGGTGTTCAAGTCACCTAAGCGGCACCATTCCTTTTCCGTCCGGACCTTTCCGCCCTGATCTTCCGGCCTAGGTCTGCGCCCATGAACGCGATCATCTTTGGCAGTTCCGGCGGCATCGGGCGTGCGTTGACGGAGGCGGTGCTCGCCTCTGGCCGATATGACAAGGTGTTTGCCGCCTCGCGCTCCGGCGCTGCCATTCCGGGCGCTGTCAGCCTGCAGGCCGAGTTCACAGCAGAGCCTGATCTCGCGCGTCTCGCCCGCGACGTGAGCGCGGCCGGTCCCCTCACGCTCTGCCTCGTCGCCAGCGGCCTCCTTTCAGATGGCGCCGGGCTGCAGCCGGAAAAATCCTTCCGCGCGCAGGAGCTTGCCGCTTTCGAACGCGTCTTCGCGGCCAACACCTTTGCGCCCGCGCTGATCGCCAAGCACATGCTGCCCTTGATGCCGAAAGCGGAGCGCAGCGTCTTCGCCGCGCTCTCCGCACGGGTGGGCTCGATCTCCGACAACCGGCTCGGCGGATGGCATGCCTACCGCGCCTCGAAGGCAGCGCTCAACATGCTGATGCGCAACTATGCCATCGAGCAGGCCCGCCGCGCGCCTGGCAATATCTGCATCTGCCTTCATCCGGGTACGGTCGATACGGACCTGTCAAAGCCGTTTCAGGCAAATGTCCCGGCAGAGCGCCTGTTCTCGCCGGAAGCGTCAGCTGCGCACCTCATCAGCGTGATCGACCGTCTGTCCCCGGAGGAGTCCGGCAAATGCTTCGACTGGGCGGGCAAGGAAGTACCGGCCTAGAGCCTGAACTGGCCCTCGATCACGGTCACCGCCGCGCCGGTAAGCTTGCAGCGCTCGCCTTCGAGTTTCACGCCGATGCGGGCGCCGCGGCCGGGATAGGCCTGGAAGCAGGTGGCAGATGGCTTGCCGAAATGTTCGGCGAGGATGCGCGCGAGCATCGTGTGCCAGCTGCCCGTGGCGGGGTCCTCGTCGATGCCGGAGCCCGGTGCGAAGAAGCGCGAGGTCGCGTCCACGCCCTCGCCGCCGAGCGCGAAGCAGCCAAAATTGCCCCGGTCCCAGCCGCCACCCTCAGCGCCGAGGGATTTCAAAGCGCGCTGGTCTGGCGCAAGCGCCTTCACCTCTTCCGGCGTCTCGAACCGCGCCGCATAGAACATGCCGCCCCAGGCCTCCACCGGCCGCGCACCCAGCGCGGCGGCAATTTCATCCGTGACCGGTACAGGCCGCACCGGCGCGGAAGGAAAATCCATCTCCAGCGCTCCGTCCGCAAGGCGGCGCACGAACAGCCGGCCGGACTTCACCGTGTCGAACGCAATCACCTCGCCGGCAAAACCACCATGGGCGAACAGCACATGCGCCGCCGCCAGCGTCGCGTGACCGCACAGCGGCACTTCCACCGCCGGTGTGAACCAACGCAGCCGCCAGATGCCGTCCGCCTCCGGAACAACATAGGCCGTCTCGGCCACATTGTTTTCCGCCGCGATTTTTTGCAGCACACTGTCGGCTAGGAAGGCGCCCATCGGCATCACGCAGGCCTGGTTGCCTTCGAAGGCGCGCGTGGCAAACGCGTCGATCTGGTAAAGCGGAAAAGTCTGCATGGCATCTGCCTCCGGCAAGGCGCGCGTCATCGCACGGCGCCGCGCGCTTGCCAAACGAGGAATTCTTACGGGGCGTTGAGTTTGCCTGCAGGCTGGGCAAAGGTGCGCCCATGACAAGGGGACTGACACGGCGCGGCCTGATGGTCCTGCTCGGCGGCGCGCCGGTTGCGGCCTGCGCGGGCATGCCGCAAAGTGCGCTGCTGAATTCCGCACGGCCACCAACCCCGCCGCCCTTCGCGCACGGCGTTGCCAGCGGCGATGCGGAGGCGCGACGCGTAGTGATCTGGACGCGGGTGTCACAGCCGCAGGTAGCCGCCGTTGACTGGGAAGTTTCTGACGATCGCACCTTCTCCCGCCTTGCTGCCAGCGGACGTTTGATCACGGATGCCAACCGTGACTGGACCGTGAAAGCTGACGCTGGCGGACTTCGTCCGGGTACGGCTTATTTTTACCGCTTCCGGTGCGGCGGCGCCGTCTCGCCGGTCGGCCGCACGAAGACGCTGCCGGAAGGCAAGGCAGAGCGCCTGCGCCTCGCGGCTGTCTCCTGCGCCCACCTCGCGCACGGCTATTTCAATGTCTACGACCATATCGCCCGGCGCAGCGATCTCGATGCGGTGATCCATCTCGGCGACTATTTCTACAGCCAGAAGGCCGGCGGCTTTGCCGGCGCGCCGGACGAGATTGCAGGCCGCGTGCACCGCCCGGCGCACGAGGCGGCCACGCTCACCGACTACCGCGCCCGCCATGCTCAATACAAGGAAGACCCGGCCCTGCAGGCCCTCCACGCGGCTCATCCGGTCTATGCCATCTGGGACGATCACGAGTTCGCCAATGACGCCTCCCGCACCGGCGCGCCCGGCCATGAGGGCGATGCGGAAAGCTGGCGCACGCGGCAGACCGCTGCCCTGAAGGCTTGGCATGAATGGATGCCGGTGCGCGAAGCGGGCGACGACCCGGCCCGGCGCTACATGACGGCCCGCTTCGGCGACCTTGCCACGATCTGCTTCCTTGAAACCCGCGCCTCGGCCCGTGATGCCAGCATCGGATTCGGCGCCATGGCGGCGCAGGCGGCGGATGCAGACGGCATCGCCGCACTCAAGGCCGTGTTCACAGACGAACCCCGGCAGAAACTCGGACCGGACCAACTTGCACTGCTGGAGCAGGATTTCAGATCCTCCGGGAACGGATGGCTGATCCTTGCCAACCCGACCCTGATGGCAGACGTGAGAACGCCCGATGTGCGCCCCTATCTTTCGCCCGATGCGCTCGCCGAACTGAAAGCGCGCTGGCCGGAGGCCGAAGGATTCCTCGCCGCCGCTGAGCACGGATTGCCCCTGCTGCCGGATTCCTGGGATGGCTACGCCGCCGAGCGCGAACGCCTCTACGCTGCTCTCGCCGCCGCCGGGCGGCGCGACGCACTGGTGCTGACCGGCGACACGCACAGCTGGTGGGTCAACACGCTATCCTCCGCAGACGGATCACCTGCCGGCGTCGAACTCGCCGTCAGCTCCGTCAGCGCGCCCTCTGCGCTCGGGTCCCGCCTGATCGGCAACCGCTCGCGCGACCTTGCCCTCCTGGTGACGCGCGACAATCCTGCCGTGCGCTATGTTTCCGGCGAAACGCATGGCTATCTCGATCTCGAGCTTGGCCCGGATGAGGGCATGGCCCGCTTCCTCGCCGTCGATTCGGTCGCCGGGCCGGACTACCGCGTGTTCGAGGAGGCGCGCTTCCGCCTGAGTCGCAAGGAAGGACGGCTGAAAACCGGCGGCCCGCGCGGCCTTGGCCTGCGCCAGCGCTGGCTGTTCCGGGCCTGACGCCCAAGCCGTGCGCAGGACTTGCCCAAGGGCTGGGCACTTCGCCTCTGACACGAAAATTTCAACAGCGGATGAAACGACACCGCTTGCCATGCTGCGAATGCGAGGTAATTGTTGCATTGCAACATGACGTTTCGGCCGCACCGGGAAGGCCACAATGCCTTTGGGGGGCATTGTCCCGGAAGACGGAGAGTTGGAGCGGACCGTTGCGGGAGGAGTTTCCGGCCGGGCGCAAACCCGGCGCTAACTCTCAAAGGACTGATCCCATGTTGAAATCCACCCTTACCGTCCTGGCCGCGGCCGCCTTCCTTGTGCCTGCAGCGCTCGCTGAAGGCGGCCAGACAGTCACCCTGAAGCACGACTATGACGCCTCGCTGCTGTCCGACGATGCCGGCGCCGCCCAAATCCTGTCAGAGCTGAAGCGTGCCGCTGCCCGTGCCTGCACCTCGCGCGTGCCGGCCTATGGCGGCCAGTTCACCGACCCAGTCTGCACCGACTACCTCTATGAGGCCGCCGTGAAGCAGATCCACGAAACCGGCCTCGCGGCGGGCATCAGCTTCGCCCCGCAATTCGAGCTCGCCGCGCTGACCCAGATCGCCTCGATCGACTGAGGCGCCGCCTCACCCGGAACAACGCCTGACCTACGTTTCCTCCCGGTCATTGGCGTTGGAGGGGCCATCCCCGGCCAGGGATGGCCCCTCACTTCGGTCTCTCTTTCCAGTTGACGGCGCGCGCAATTGACGTAGCGTCAAGTCAGAGCGGCGAAACAGCCGCCGATCGTGAGAGACGCCCCGAAAGGGGTTGGAGGAAACAAGATGACCCATGCCTTTGATGCGGCCCCGCCGCGCCTGACGCACGCCGCCCTGCTGGCCGTGCCGCTGGTCTATGCCCTGTTCCTGGGGGCGAGCCTGCTGATCAAGGTGGACGAGGTGGTGCTGGTGGCGACGCCGGACCGCCCGATTGTCAGCATCACCCCGCAAGAGCCGGACAAGCTGACGCCAACCACCGTGAAGCCGCCGCCGCTGAGCGTTGCCGACAAGCCCCCGCCGCCGCCGCGCCCGGAAGTCACCACGACAGGCTCTGCGCCCGGTTTCACCTTCGCGCCACCGGCCGGCGACGTGACGCCCATCAAATTCTCGCCGGGGCCGATCTCGGTTTCACCGCTCGCCGGGCGCAACATCCAGGTGGTGCGCGCCCCTGCACCGTCGATGCCGGCCATCGCCATGACGCGTGGCATCTCGGGCGATTGTGACGTGCTCTTCGATGTCGACACGCGCGGCCGGCCGTTCAACATCACCGCGACGTGTACGGATGATGTGTTCAACGCCGAAGCGATCCGCTCGGTCGGCAAGGCGGAGTTCCTGCCCAAGGTCAATGCGCAGGGCATCGCCGTGGAGCAGCACGGCGCCATTTATCCGCTGGAATTCCGGGTGAAGTGAGACGTGAAGCGTACTATCACAGTTTGCAGCGCAGCCGCCTTGGTGGCTGGCTGCGCCTCGACGCCCCCAGCCCCAACGGCTCTGGCCTGTCCGGTCTATGTGCCTGCGGTCGCCTTGCCTGCGCCAGTCTACCCGGAGGAAGCGGCGCGCGAAGGCATCTCCGATACTTGCGAATCGCGCTTTGACATCGACTGGAAAGGGCGGCCCTTCAATCTGGCTGTTCGGTGCACCTACCGTGTCTTCGCTGACTCCGTTGAAGACGCCCTGCGCGCTACAGAATTCAATCCAAACGCGCTGGACCCTTCACAGGCCGGCGCTCAATGTGCATCCTATCCGTTCAGCTACGAAGTCAGCGGCTGAAAGGGCGCAGCCTTAAGCGTCCGCTGTCGACTTGGCGAAGCGCTTGCGCACGTTCGGGTCGAGGTGGATTTTCCGTAGGCGGATGTTTTTCGGCGTGACTTCGACCAGTTCATCGTCCGCGATATAGGCGAGAGATTTTTCCAGCGTCATCATCAGCGGCGGCGTCAGGCGCACGGCTTCGTCCGAACCCGAGGCGCGCATGTTGGTGAGCTTCTTGCCCTTCAGCACGTTCACTTCGAGGTCGTTGTCGCGGTTATGTTCGCCGACGATCATACCGCCATACACCTTGGCGCCGGGATGGATCATCATCGGCCCACGGTCTTCGAGGTTCCAGAGCGCGAAAGCGACCGCCTCGCCCTGCTCCATCGCGATCAGCACGCCGGTATGGCGCCCGGTGATCTTGCCCTTGTGAGGGGCATATTCATGGAAGATGCGGTTCATGATCGCGGTGCCGCGCGTGTCGGAGAGCAGCTCGCCCTGATAACCGATCAGGCCGCGCGTCGGCGCGTGGAAGATCAGGCGCGTGCGGCCGACACCCGACGGGCGCATGTCGAGCATGTCGGCTTTGCGCTCCGAAAGTTTCTGCACGACGATGCCGGAATGCTCGTCATCCACGTCGATGGTGACTTCCTCAATCGGCTCCAGCTTCTCGCCGTTCGGGCCGTCCTGCATGACGACCTGCGGGCGCGAGACGCCAAGCTCGAAGCCTTCGCGGCGCATGGTTTCGATCAGCACCGAGAGCTGCAGTTCGCCGCGGCCGGAAACGGTGAACGCCTCGGCATCGGTGGCGCGCTCAACCTTCAGCGCGACATTGCCTTCGGCCTCTTTCACGAGACGGTCCCAGATCATCCGGCTGGTGACTTTCGTGCCTTCGGTACCGGCGAGCGGCGAGTCGTTGACGCGGAAGGTCATCGAGATGGTCGGCGGGTCAATCGGCTGGGCAGCAAGTGGTTCGCTCACGGACGGATCGCAGAACGTGTCGGCGACGTTCGCCTTGGTCATGCCGGCCAGCGAGACGATATCGCCGGCAGAGCCTTCGTCCACCGGCACGCGCTCCAGGCCGCGGAAGGCGAGCACTTTCGAGACACGCCCCTGCTCCACCAGGCCGCCTTCGCGGTTCAGCACCTTGATCGACTGGTTCGGCTTCACCGAACCGGACAGGATGCGGCCGGTCAGGATGCGGCCGAGGAAGGGGTCTGCCGAAATCGTGGTGGCGAGGAAACGGAACGGGCCTTCGGCCACTTTCGGCACCGGCACATGGTCCACCACCAGCTGGAACAGCTCGTCCATGTTGGCGGTCGGCGTCTCATACTGTTTCGACATCCAGCCCATCTTGCCGGAACCGTAGAGGACCGGGAAATCGAGCTGCTCGTCGGTGGCGTCGAGGTTTGCGAAGAGGTCGAACACCTCGTTCAGCACTTCGTCTACGCGGCGCTCGGCCTTGTCTACCTTGTTGACCGCCACGATCGGGCGAAGGCCCACCTTAAGGGCTTTCGACACGACGAACTTGGTCTGCGGCATC